>JAUYMC010000305.1 GCA_030699545.1 Gemmatimonadales bacterium
GATCGTGATCTCGTGGGACGGATCGGCCTTCTTCATGAGGATCGCGAAGTACAGCGCCGCCGGGCCGCCGCCGAGGCCGACGATCTTCACGGTTTCACCAGCTGTCCGGCGATGATCAGGTACTGGATCTCGGTCGCCCCCTCATAGATCCGAAGGGCTCGTACGGAGCGATACAGCCGGTCCACCGGATTGTCGGCAAGCACGCCGCGGCCGCCGAGGATCTGCACCGCATCGTCCACGATCCGCTGCGCCGCTTCGGTCGCGTACGCCTTCGCCATCGCGGCCTCGAGGGTCACCCGCTCGGCGCCCTGGTCCTTCTGCCACGCGGCGCGATACACGAGCAGCCGCGCGGCCGTCAGCTCCGTCGCCATCCGCGCGAGCTTCTCCTGCACGAGCTGGAACTCGGCGAGCGTCTTGCCGAACTGCTTACGCGCGCGGGCGTGCGCCAGCGCCTCCTCGAGCGCCCGCGCCGCCATGCCGCACGCCGCCGCGCCCACGGTGGTCCGCACGCGGTCGAGCGTGGCCAGACCGAGCTTGTATCCGGCTCCGTCGGCGTCGCCGCCGAGCTGGTGCGAGGCGGGGATGCGGACGTCGTCGAAGGCGATCTCGCCGAGCGGATGGGGGGCGGAGAGTACGAGCGGCTTCACGAACCGGACACCCGGCGCGTCGGCGGGGACGACGAAGCAGGCGATCCCTTTGCCGCCCTTGGCGCGGTCGGTCGTGGCGAAGACCGTATAGAAGTCGGCGATCCCGGCATTGGAGATGAACGTCTTCGTGCCCGACAGGACGAATCCATCACCGTCGCGCCGGGCGGTGGTCGAGAGCGCGGCGACGTCGGAGCCCGCTTCCGGCTCGGTCATGGCGAACGACGCCATAGCCTGACCGGCGAGCGCAGGTTCCGCAAAGCGTACTCGCATCGCTCGATTTCCGGACAGCACGATCGGCATCGCGCCGAGCGCTTGGAGCGCGAAGACGGCGTCGGCGAGGGGGGAGGCGGCGGCGAGCGCTTCGCGCGCGAGGCAGCAGGCGCGCCAGTCCTGATCGGCGATCGGCTGCAGCCAGCCCTCGGCGCCGAGGCGCCCGACCAGCTCGCGGGCCTGCGTGCGCGCGGCGTCGTCGTCGGCGGGCTCGGGCAGCGGAGCGAACGTGCGCCGCGCCAGCGCCAGATGACGGTCGTCGAGAAAGGCCCGAATGGCGGCGGTATCAGTCAAATGCGGGCTTCCTCTTGGCGACGAACGCCGCGTGCGCCTCCCGGAAATTCTTGCCGAGCATGAGCTGGGCCTGAACCTCCGCCTCGTACGCGAGCGCGGCCTCGAGATCGAGCGCCGCTTCCCCTTCGATCGCCTGCTTGGTGATGCCCAGCGCCTCCGAGGGCCCCTGCGCCAGCGTTTCGGCCATGGCGCGGGCCGCCGGAAGCACCTCCGCCTGCGGCACGACGCGATTGTACAAGCCGATGTCCGCCGCCCGGCGGGCGTCCACGAAGTCGCCCGTCATCAGCATCTCGGTGGCGTGGCCATAGCCCACGAGGCGCGGCAACAGCCACGCCGCTCCCATGTCGGCCCCGGACAGGCCGACCTTGGTGAAGAGGAACGCGATCTTCGCCGACTCGGCGGCGATGCGGAGGTCGCAGGCGGCCGCGATGACCGCGCCCGCGCCGGCGACGGTGCCGTTCAGCGCCCCGACGATCGGCCGGCGGCAATGCCGCATGGCGAGAATCAGGTCGCAGGTGAGCGTGGTGAACTCGTGCAACGCCTTGAGGTCCTTGCCGAGCAGCGCCCCGATGATGTCCTCGACGTCGCCGCCCGAGCAGAAGGCGCGCCCGTTGCCCGTGATGACGATCGCGCGGACCCCCGGCTCCGTATCGAGCGCGCGGAAGGTGTCGCGCAGCTCGGTGTAGACGGCGAACGTGAGCGCGTTGAGGCGGTCGGGGCGGTTCAGCGTAATCGTAGCAACG
Organism: Gemmatimonadales bacterium; assembly: GCA_030699545.1. Lineage (GTDB taxonomy): Bacteria > Gemmatimonadota > Gemmatimonadetes > Gemmatimonadales > GWC2-71-9 > 20CM-2-65-7. The sequence goes on from JAUYMC010000305.1 coordinate 1,955, forward strand.
GCAGTCGTCGCATCGACTTCGTACAAGAACGTCGTAGGTCGGATCGTCATAGGACGGCGGTCGCCTCGATCTCCACCAGCGCCTGGGAGTCCACCAGGCTTTTGACCTCGACCAACACCATCGCGGGATAGTGGCGGCCCATGTGCTTGCGGTGAACTTCGCCGAGCGCGGTGAGATTGGCGAGGTACCCGGGTCGGTCGGTCGTGTAGATGCGCATCATGGCGATGTCCTCGGGCCGGCCACCGGCCGCTTTCACGACCGCCAGCACCCGGCCGACGGCGCCATCCCACTGCGCCACGAAGTCCCCGATCGGAGAGATCTGGCCGGCAACGAACAGCAGCCGCCCGCCCGCCGCCGCGAGCATGCCGTGATTCCAGCCGCTGGGCCGGCCGAGCGACTCGGGATTGATGATCTCAAACGCCATGGATCGGAATCGCCTCACCGTTACGGGTGTCTTGCGCGCACAGGTCGACCACGACGTGCGCGACTTCCTCCGGGGTGATCAAGCGTCGCTGCGCCGAAGCGGCGAGCATCGCCTGCAACGCCTCGGCCGGCGTCGTGCCCGTCTTGGCCACGACGCGAGCGACGGACTCACGCGTCATCGCCGTGTCCACGTATCCGGGACAGACGGCGTTGCAGGTCACGCCGGTGCCGGCGACTTCCGCGGCGATGCTGCGCGTAAACCCGATGACGGCGTGCTTCGCGGCGGCATAGGCGGCGATGTAGCGCGCGCCGGCGAGCCCGGCAACCGACGCGACGTTCACGATCGCGCCGCGGCGCCGCTCGAGCATCGCGGGCAAAAAGGCCTGCGTGACGAGGAACGTGCCGGTGGCGTTGACGGCCAGCACGCGGTTCCAGTCCTCGAGCGTGACGCGGTGCAGGGGGGCGCTGTGCGCGCTGCCCGCGTTGTTGACGAGAATGTCCACGGTCGGCACGCGCGCGCCCGCTGTGCCCGCCAGCGCACGCACGCTCTCGGGGTTGGTGACGTCGCAGGAGACCGCAAACGCGTCGCCGCCGCTTCGCTGGATCTCGGCCGCGACGGCTGCGACGCGATCGACGCTCCGCGCCGCCACGATCACCGTGGCGCCGGCGCGGGCTAACGCACGGGCGACGGCCGCGCCGATCCCCTGGCCACCCCCCGTCACCACCGCGCCGCAGCCTTTCAGGATCACGTCGCGAGCTCCGTCAGGACCGCCTCCTCCAGAATGCCGCCCAGGATATCGATCAGCCGCCGGCCTTCGGCGGCGTCGGCAGCCCGGGGATCGCCAAAGTAGGCCCGCGGGCCGCCGGCTGCGTCGAAGGTCTGGTGTCCTTCGCGGATGGCGGTCGAGAGCGATCGTGGATTGGGGTCGAGCCCGGTGCGGATCGACTCACGCACCAGCTCGGGCCGCTCGGCCAGCACGATCGAGGTTTCGAATTGTCCCGCGTGGCACGCGCCGCTTCGGAACTCGTGCCCCAGTCGCGAGCCCCACGGCTTGCGGGTGAGGTTTGGAAAGACGATCGGGAGCAACTCCGCGCGGCGCGCCATGATGACGGCCGCTTCGAGCGCGTCCAGATGTTCGGGATCCAGATGGGCATTCGCGATGGCGAGGAGCCGAAACCCGTGCGCGGTCAGACTGCGGGCGATGTCCACGACCAGGACGCTCGAGGCCGCGCCCGTAATCGAGATGGTCCCGGGGAATGCGCCGGCGAATCCCGCCACGGTATAGGGGAGGGTGGGCAGCAGCACCGCGTGGTGACCCCGCGTGGCCAGCTGCGCCGCGCCGGCCCGTGCCATCGCGGTCGCGATGATGCCGTCGGTTTCGAGCGGGAGGTGCGGCCCGTGCGCTTCGATCGCGCCGACGGGCAGAATGGCGATCGTGCGGCCGCGGTCGAGCGCGCGCACCTCTTCCCACGTCAGTTGGCCGAGCTCATCCTTAGTCATGGCGGTCGCGCTTCCGGAACGGTTGAATATCGCCGATTGGCTGCTGGATGCGCGCGTCCGCGAGGGGAGGGGCGACCGGCCGGCGCTGCTGACGGACCGCGGTACGTTGACCTACCGCGACGTCCAGGGGCTGGCGAACCGGTTCGGGCATCTGCTCCGGGAGGCGGGGGTGGAGCCCGAGCAACGGGTGATCATCGCGCTGCCCGATGGGCCGGAATTCGTGGCGGCGCTGTTCGGCACCCTCAAGATTGGCGCGGTCGTGGTGATGGTCAACCCGCAGCTCAGCGCCGACGCCATCGCCTACTTCTACGGCTACACGCGGGCCACCGTGGCGCTTGTCCACCGCGACACCGCCGCTCCTTTCAGCCAAGCGCAGGCCGGGACGCGTCTCAAGCACGTAATCGTCGTCGAGCAGCTCCCGGACCGCGCCGAGTTGGAGGCGTTCCCGAGCCATCGGGACGACGCGGCGATCTGGCTCTTCTCGGGCGGCACGACGGGGCGTCCCAAGGCCGTCGTGCAGAGCCATGCGTCGTTCGCCAATACGACCATCTGCTACGGCCAGCAGGTGCTGGGGGTGACCGAGCGCGACATCACGCTCGCCGTCCCCAAGCTCTTCTTTGGGTACGCGACGGGCTCGAATCTCTTCTTTCCGTTCTCCGTGGGCGCGGCGGCCGTCCTCTTTCCGGAGCGCTGCACGGCGGAGGTGCTGTTCGAGAAGATCGCCCGGTTTCGCCCGACGATTCTCGTGAACGTCCCCACCATGGTGAACCAGATGGTCGCCCACCCTGACGCGGGGCGCCAGGATTTCTCCAGCATCCGGCTCGCGACGTCCGCGGGCGAAGCGCTGCCGGTGGAGCTCTATGAGCGATGGCGGAAGACGTTCGGCGTCGAGCTGCTCGACGGCCTCGGCACCGCCGAGATGTGGCACATCTTCATTTCCAACCGGCCGGGAGCCGTAAAGCCCGGGACGCTCGGCACGGTCGTGCCCGGCTTCGAGGTGACGGTGTGCGATGACGACGGGAAGGATGTCGCGGACGACATCGTCGGGATGTTGTGGGTGCGCGGCAACTCGCGCGCGATCGGCTACTGGCAGCAGATGGAGCGGACGCAGGCCGCGTTTCGCGGCGAGTGGTACGTCTCCGGCGACCTCGTGCGGCGCGATCGCGACGGCTACTTCACTTACTGCGGCCGGGCGGACGAGCTGCTCAAGGTGGGTGGCAAATGGCTCGCGCCGCAGGAGGTCGAGAGCTGTCTGCTGCAGCATCCCCTGGTGAAGGAAGTGGCGGTGGTGGGGATCGAGGACGCGAGCGGCCTGATCAAGCCGTACGCCTTCGTCGTCGCGGCGGAGCGGCGGCCCGGACTCGCCGAGGAGCTGCAGGTGTTCGCGCGGGAGCGGCTCGAGGCTTACAAGGCGCCGCGCGCGGTGCATCTGCTGGACGTGCTGCCGCGGACCCATTTGGGGAAGGTGGACCGGGGGAAGCTGCGCCTTCAATGAGGGGCGGGCAGCGATTAGTTTGTACGTCGCTGTTCGATCGGGACGGGTGGCCGAGTGGCTGAAGGCGCACGCTTGGAAAGCGTGTTAACGGGCAACCGTTACGTGGGTTCGAATCCCACCCTGTCCGCTGAAGCCTAGACGCTCAGAGGCTGAGAGGCCGAGGCAGTGGCTGCTCAGCCTCTGGGCCGCTGGAAGTTGGACAGGTGGCCGAGCGGTTGAAGGCGCCGGTCTCGAAAACCGGTATGCCCGTAAGGGTATCGAGGGTTCGAATCCCTCCCTGTCCGTCCGTGAGTCTCTGGAACAGTACGCTCGTGTACGTCGGCGCGCGGACGCTGCTGGCCGCCGCCATGATCATGATCGTGCTGCGCCGGCGGCACGGGCCCTGGTTCGTCCTCGGCCAGATCGTGTCGGACCTCTCCTGCGCCGCATTCCTTCTTGCCTACGTCAATGCCGACATCCGCGAGGACGTGGGCGTCCTCGTGATACCGCTCCTCCTGTTCGTGCTCTACTGGGAGCTGGCGCGGTTCCTCGATGAGCGGAGGGACCGCGCCGAGCACGGGAGCGATGACGAGTCCTTCGTGGACTCGGCGTTACGCGCCTATGGCGCGGTGTGGTTGATCGGTTTTGTCGTGCCGGCGGTGCTGGCCAGCGGCTTCGTGGTGCTCGAGGTGCTCGCGCCGAATCAGTGGCCATTTCCCAACCCGCGGGCGCCGTTGGTGTGTGCGCCCCGGCAGCTCCAGCCGGGAGACGTGCTGACGCTGCGGATGAGCGTGCCGCACGGGGGTGAGCTCAGTGTGTTTACGCCGGCGGGCCAGTCGTTCGTGGTGATCCCGTTCGTGGCCAAGGGGACCGAGCCCGAGGGGGCCGCGTTTCGGGATATCGAGCGACTGTCGCTGCGCGCTGATACCGTGACCGGCCGGATCTCGCCTGGCGCGGACCCGCAGCTCGTTTTCACGGATTCTGGGGTGTACGTGCTGCGCGTGAGTGAGGAGGCAGAGGTTTCTCCATCGCGGGTGTGCCGGGTGCGACTGGTGCGTGGGGCTGGGGCGGCGGGCCTGGAACGCGGGAGCGCGGGTGGAGAGGGAAGTGGATTCCTTGCAGCGCTATTATCATTCGACTGACTGCCTATTCATCGTCACACGTGCTGGGGCAGGTGGTTTAGGCGTTATAGGAAGTGGAGGCACGTACCGATGGTTGACCAGTCGAATTCGCGTTAGGCGGCGCAAATTACTTCTCCTCAGGACCAGCCATGCGGGAGTTGCCAACCGATCTCGAGATTCTGAACGCGATTTATGAGCGATACTATCCGA
>JAUYMC010000318.1 GCA_030699545.1 Gemmatimonadales bacterium
CGGCCGCCAGCGCCGTCAGCGCCACCGCGGCGACGGCGTAGCCGGCCGCGAGCGTCCACTGCCCGCGGACCTCCTGCTCGCCGCTCGCGATCACGGGAGCAGCAGCTCCGCCGCGGCGATGTGCTCGCGCGCGATCTGCAGGTGAGTGCGCAGGGCGGTACTGGGTGCCGGCGGCGGCGGAGGGGACGCCGCCACCGGCGGCTGTACCGCGCGCGCGGCCGGCTCGTAGCGGAAGCCCGCCCAGGAGTCGGCCGGCGCCCACGTGCCGGGGCACGGCTTGTTCGCGTAGTAGGCGTGCGGCCGCAGCGTCAGCTCGCGCCCCAGCAGCGTCGTGATCGTGCGCAGCAGCGCATCGCCGGCCGCGAGCGCGACAGGCGGCGGGCGGTCCTCGAGCGGGCCCACGGCCTTGCCGGCAGGATCCCGGCGATCCGCGTAGTTGCCGAGCGAGCAGAAGCCGATCAGCTGGCGGTTCCAGCTGGGCGAGCTGGCGAGCGGCGGGATGCGCGCGTCCGCCGTGGACACGTGCGCGCGGTGCGTGTGCAGCACGTCCTGGCGCGGGACGTACAGCCGGTCCTCGAGCGCGCCCAGCGCGTGGTAGCCGATGCCGTTCCACGAGATCTCGCCCGGGCGTTCCTTGCCGCCGGCGTTGAGGTGGTAGCGGTGGATCACGGCCAGGCGCGCGAGCTCCTCGTCGGATCGGTGCCCGTCGAAGTCGACGTCGCCGCCGCTGAACGCCACCGCGTCGTGGTGCCAGGCGAAGCCGGTGATCTCCGTCAGCGGCCGCCGCCACTGCGCCGCGTCGGGGAAGAGCGAGCTCACGTCGTACACGACGAACGTGTCGCCCGCGGCGTCCGCGATCACCGTCGACGGCAGGCCGCGATCGCCGAGGTGCGTGCGCAGCGTGCGCGTCCGCCACGTCAGCGTCTCGAGCATCAGGCAGCCCCGATGTGGGCGGCGGCCTGGGCAGCCACCAGCGGCCGCTGGCCGTCGAGCCAGGCGTCCCATTCCGCCAGCCGCCGGCGCTGCTCGAGCGCGAGCGTGTCCCGCGGCAGACGCCAGGTCTCCGCGGTGTAGAGCTCGCCGGGGAGGGACACCGTGTAGGTCAGCGGGATCAGCGTCGAGTGCGCGCGCAGCGCGTGGCGGTACAGCTCGAGCTGGAGATCTTCCCAGTCCTCGCCGGAGATCTCCCAGCCGCACGCGTCGCAGACCGCGGCCGAAAACCCGCTCACGGACGCGCGCCCGCGTCGCCCGTGCGTGCGGCCGTCCAGCCCGCCTGCCACCAGTACTCGGCGAGCAGCCGGTGGCGCAGCGCGTTGCTCGTGCTCTCGGCCTTGGAGACCAGGTTCGTCCAGTGCGCCTCCGCGGTCTTCAGGGAGACCGACAGCCGCGCCGAGATCTCGCGGTACGTCAGCCCCTCGATCACCTTGAGGTAGGCCACCTCGAGCTCGCGCGGCGTGGGCTTGTCCGCCGTGGCCGAAAGCACCGCGGCCACGAAGGCCTGCGCCGCCACCTCGCGTTCGGCCCCTGAGCCTCGCGAATGGGCCTGCTGCAGCGCGGTGGGCAGCGCGAGCTGGTGGTGGGCGTGCGAAGTGGGCACCTACACGGCCCGGAGCTTTCCCGCCGCCTTCTTCGCGGGGAGTGCGACCGCGGCCGCGGCGAGCTCTTTGCCGGCCTTCGCCGGCGGCACGCGCGTCAGCGTGGGCGTGCCCTCGTTCGTGCACTCCTCGAGGATCGCGGCGATGCGCGGGTCGTTCGAGCTCGCGGCCGCGAGCGCGGCCTCGTTCGCGTGCTGCACCGTCACGCGCTCGGCGGTGAAGTACTTCTTCAGCGCCGCCTTGCCGAGACGCTCCTCGATCAGCTGCGCGACCCGGGCGTAGTCGACGCCGGCGCCGCGCGTGTCGTACCGGCGGCCGGCTTTCGCCGGCGAGTACTCGCCAAGGTCCGGCACGATGAACGTCGCGTCGCTGCCCTCGCCGAGCAGTTCGTCGACGATCCCGTTCAGCCGGTCGAACGCCGCCTGCTCGTCCTCGGCCGCCTTCGCCTGCGCGAGCTTCGCCTCGTGCCACTGCGCGATCACTGCGGTGATCGGCGCGTCGGGGAGGTACACGCCAGCGTGCGCGGCCGCCTTCGGGCGCGGCATCAGCTCTGCCCTCGCCCGGGCTCACGCGAGCGGCCGGCAGCCGGCGCCTGCGGCAGCCGCGCGATCGCGCGCAGCAGCTCGTCGTGTCGCGAGGCCTCGTGCCGCTCGTGCACAGCGATCGTCGCGGTGACCGCGTCCAGGACCTGGCGCCAGCGCTCGTCGGAGCGTTCGAGGTGGGTGATGTAGCGCCGCGTGACGTAGGCGAGCGCCGCGATCGCGAGCACCGCGATCGCGCCGACGGCGCCGTACTGCAGCATGGTGAGCAGCGGCTGGTCCACGCGCCGATGAGAGCGGACGGGCGGCGACTTGCGCATCGGGAGGATCGGCCCGTCCCCGGTTCGGGGTGGCTCCGGGTGGGCTGGGGTGCACACCGGAACCACCGAACCGCACGGGGATTGAATCGTAACTCCGGGGACTTAGGCCACCGCCGCGAGCGGGAGAGGGCTACATGCC
>JAUYMC010000328.1 GCA_030699545.1 Gemmatimonadales bacterium
CCGTCACCGCGCCGCCGAACACGTCGCCGCAGCCCGTGGGGTCGCCGTCCGCGGGCGCCTCGGGATCGGCCGGGATGCGGGCCGTCCGCACCGGGGACCCCGTGAAGTAGGCCGCGCCCCGGCTGCCGAGCGTGACGCACAGCGTCTGGCATCCCTGACGCAAGGCATCCGCGGCGATCGCGAGCGGATTGCTGCCGAGCTGGTCCATCTCCGCCTCGTTGATCTGCACGACGTCGAAGCACCCGAACCACGCCGGGGCCTGGGGCAGCGCCTGTAACACGCGCGTCCCATCCGGCTCCTTGCCGAGAAAGAGGCTGTGCAGGTCCGCGTAAATGAAGCGCGGAAACCCGCGGCGCAAGAGCTGCGCGGTCTCGAGCGTCAGCTCGAACCCCGAGATGAAGTTGAGATACAGTGCGTCGACGTCCCGGACGAGCGGGCCCAGCTCGGCCCACGTCCATGGCGGCACGCCGCCGCGCATCTGCTCGCAGCGGCGCTCGCGCGATTGATAGCGCAGCGTGACGCGGTTGTTGGGCGCGGGGACTTCCATAAAACGTGCGGCGCGGGGCGCCCGGCGCAGGCTGGCGAGAAACCGGTTCGCCTGAGGCGCGAGGTCGCGCCCCACCTTGATCAGCGGCACGATCTCCCAGTCATCGGGCAGCGACGCATCCAGCGCCGCGAGGGCATACGCGATCCCGCCCCATTCCTCCACGGCGGCCTGCGCCGGGTCGCGACCATGGATCGTGTCCCAGACCATCGATCCGATGACGCCCAACCGCTTCAGCAAGCCCCCCACGTCCGCTGCATGAACACCGCCGCCGCGCCGTACACGCCGGCCGTGCCCGTCAGCGCGCCCGGCACGATGCGGCAGGCTTCCCAGGCGGGCTTGAAGGCGCGCCGCTTCACCTCGCCCGCCAGCGGCGTAAACAGCTTGTCGCCCGCGAGCGTCACGCCGCCGCAGATCACCACCACTTCGGGATTGAAGATGTTGAGCAGATTCGCCACGCCGGCGCCCAGCAGCTTGGCCGTCTCGCGCACCGTCTCGAGCGCGTAGGCGTCGCCGTCGTTGGCGGCTTCGTACACGACCTGCGCGGTGAGGCGCGACAAATCGCCGCCGACGTACTGCGGCAGACTGGTCTCGACGCCCGCCTCGATGCCTTCCACGGCGCGGGCCGCGATCGCGGGGCCGGACGCATACGCCTCGAGGCAGCCGTAGTTGCCGCACTTGCAGCGGCGGCCATTGAGGTCGATCGTCGTGTGCCCGATCTCGCCCGCGATGTCGGACGTGCCGTGATAGATCTTGCCGTCGAGCACGATCCCGCCGCCGATCCCGGTGCCGATCGTCATCCCCACGACATGCGCGGCTCCCCGGGCCGCGCCGCGCCACCATTCCCCGTAGATCGCGCAGTTGGCGTCGTTATCGAGTGTGGCCGGAAAGCCCAGCGCCGTGCCGAGGCGGTCGCGCAGCGGCATGTTCGTCCAGCCGAGGTTCGGCGTGAGCAGCACGACGCCCGTCGTGGTGTCGAGCGGCCCCGGCGCGCCGATGCCGACACCGGCGATCGGCTTGCCGGCCGCCGCGATCGAGGCCCGGGCGAGTCGGACGATGCGTTCAACGACGGCGTCCGTCCCCTGCTCGGAGATGGTCGGCTCCGACACGAGCCCCAGCACCTCGGACCCGTCCTCCGCGACGGTGCCGACGACGATGTTGGTCCCGCCGACATCAATTCCGACGACGTAGCGCACCGGACTCCTCGATGGCCGCCGCGACGACGTCCGCCCCGATGTCGCGCATGCAGCGGTGATGGCCCAGCGGGCAGCTCGGCGGGCCGTGCGGCGAGCAGGGCCGGCAGGGAAGACGGTCGACCACCCCCAGCGTCACGTCGCCGTCGCGAATCGGGCCGAATCCGAATTCCGGCACCGTCGGGCCGAACAGGGCGATCACCGGTGTCCCGACCGCCGTCGCCAGATGCAGCGGGGCGGAATCGTTGGTCACGAGCAGGGCGGCCCGCGCGATCACCGCCGCCGACTGTCTGAGCGTCAGTGCGCCGCAGGCATTCACGGCCCGACGGCCCGACGGCCCCACGGCCCGAACGATGGCGTCGCCCCAACCGACATCGTCGGCGCCACCAACCGCCACCACGTTCGCCCCCGCCATACTCAGCCGTCCGGCCAGCTGCGTGAAGTACGGCCAACGCTTGCTCCCCCAGATAGACCCGGGGGCGAGCGCGACGAGGGGGTCTCCTACCCCCTCGAGCACCGCGGCCGCCGCCGCCCGATCCTCGGGCGTGAGACGCAGTGTCGGAGGATAGGCGGCGGGTGGCCGGTCCGCGAGGGCCAGGAGGCGGTCGACCTCATGGCCGTCGGGCGGGCGCCGACGGGTATGTGTATAGAGGAAAGGCCAGCCATCGGTGAAGCCGATGCGCGCGGGGATCCGGGCGAGCCAGGCGAGCGCCGCCGTGCGGAGCGAGCGGTGCGGGAGGTAGGCGCGCTCGTAGCCCTCTGCCGCGAGCCGCCGGCCGAGGCGTCGCAGTCCGCGCCACCCGCGGTCGCCGCCCCGCTTGTCGTAGGCGATCACGCGCCGCACGGCGGGATGGGTCTCGAGCAGCGGCGCGGCGGCCGGAGTGGTCACGACGTCCACCGGCCCGTGGCGCTCGGCGAGCGCGGCCAAGAGGGGCGTCGTGAGCACGACATCGCCCAGGAAGGCCGTTTGAATGACGACCGCGGTCACGTCATTCGTGAGCCGCGGCGGGTGCGGGGCGAGGCGCGGCCGCGCGCACCGGAGCGACCATGTCGGGCGTCACGACCCTTCCCGCGTTCCCCCACTGACTGTAGACGTAGGTCAACACGTTCGCCACGGCCTCGTCCGACAGACTCAGCGCCGGCATGACGCTGCTGTAGCGCTCGCCGTTGACGGTGATCGGCCCCGACAACCCGTTGAGGATGACGCCGATGGCGCGACGCGCGTCGGCGTTGAGGTAATCGGACCGCGCCAGCGGCGGGAATGCGCCCGGAATGCCGCGGCCGTCGATCTGGTGGCAGGCCGCGCAGTTCTGGGTGTACACGCGCTGGCCGAACGCGATCCGGTCCGCGGTCGTGCGCGCCCGCAGGGGCTCGCCCGGCGGCACCGGAATCCGCTGGACGGCGCCGCCCTCCGGCAGGTAGATGCCCTCGGCGATGCGCCCCGCGTAGACGCCGGAGTCGGGTGGTCCGGAGACGCGCAGCTCGCCGAGCGCGCCCTTGTTGAACGCGCGGAAGATCGCGTGGTCCACGAGAATGAACGTGCCCGGGACCTCGATCTGGAAGTCCACGATCGCGGCGCCGCCCGCGGGAACGAGCGTCGTCTGGATATTGCTGTTCGGCTCGCTGCCCGCCTCATCCCAGACGCGGTCGAAGATCTCGCCGATCACGTGGAAAGACGAGATCAGATTTGGTCCGCCGTTGCCGACGTAGAGACGTACCGTCTCGCCGACGTTGGCGGTCAACGCACGGTCGCCGCTCAGCGATCCGACGGCGCCGTTGAAGACGACGTAGTTCGCGTCCTCCGCGATCGCCTTCCGCATGTCGAACGGCTGGTGGCCGGGGACGCCGTACGCGTCCCGAGTGTAGAACTCGCCCTGCATGACGTAGTACTCGCGATCGACCGGGGGCAGCCCCCCGGGCGGCTCGACGAGGATCAAGCCGTACATCCCGTTGGCCACGTGCATTCCGACCGGCGCCGTGGCGCAGTGATAGACGTAGAGGCCGGGGTTCAACGTCCGGAACGCGAACGTCGCCGTCTGTCCCGGCGCCACGAACGACGAGGCCGCCCCACCGCCCGGCCCGGTGACGGCATGCAGGTCGATGTTGTGGGGGTTGTGGCTCTCGGGATGGTTGTTGAGGTGGAATTCGACGGAATCGCCCAGCCGCACGCGGATCATCGGTCCCGGCACGGTGCCGCCGAAGGTCCAGTAGGTGTACTGGACGCCGTCCGCGAGCCGCTGCGTGACCTCGCGCGTTTCGAGGTTCACGACGACGTGCGCGGGTCCGCGGCGCGTGAGCGCTGCCGGCACCGTGGGGGGCGCCTCCAGGACGGCGGTGGAGCGCTCGGCCGAATCCGCGCCGCCGCAGGCCGCGGCGAGTCCGGCCACGATCAGTACCATGAGTGCACGCTTCGTCATCGCGACGGTCTCCTTCGGTTCGAAAGGGTCAATCGACCTGCAGCACCGCGAGAAATGCTTCCTGCGGGATCTCCACCGTGCCGACCTGCTTCATGCGTTTCTTCCCCGCCTTCTGCTTCTCGAGCAGCTTGCGCTTGCGGGTGACGTCGCCCCCGTAACACTTGGCGGTCACGTCCTTGCGGAGCGGACGGACGGTCTCGCGCGCGATCACTTTCGTCCCGATCGCCGCCTGAATCACCACCTCGAACAGCTGCCGCGGTATCAGCTCCTTCAACTTCCCGGCGATCTTGCGGCCCCATTCGAACGCCTTGTCGCGATGGATGATGACGCTGAAGGCGTCCACCGCGTCCCCGTTGAGCAGCATGTCGAGCTTGACCAGGTCGGCGGGGCGATACGCGAGGAACTCGTAGTCGAGCGACGCGTACCCCCGCGAGATCGTCTTGAGCTTATCGTAGAAGTCGAGGATGATCTCGGCCAGGGGAAATTCCCAGTGGAATTCCACGCGGGTCGGGTCGAGATACTGCATCCCCTGATACACGCCACGGCGATCCTGGCCGAGCTGCATGACCCCGCCGATGTAATCGGCCGGCACGAAGATCCGGGCTTTGACATACGGCTCCTCGACCCGGTCCACCGTGGAGCCGTGCGGCATCAGGCTCGGATTCTCCACGAGCTCCATGGTGCCGTCCGTGCGGTACACATGGTACTCCACGCTGGGGACGGTGCTGATCAGGTCGAGATTGAACTCGCGCTCGAGCCGCTCGCGCACGATCTCCATGTGCAGGAGGCCGAGGAATCCGCAGCGGAATCCGAATCCCAACGCGACCGACGTTTCCGGCTGATAGTGGAGGGACGCGTCGTTGAGCTGCAGCTTTGCGAGCGAGTCGCGCAGCTCCTCGTACTGCTCGGGGTTGGTCGGGTATAGGCCGGCGAACACCATCGACTGGATCTCGCGATAGCCGGGCAGCAGCGCCACCTCGCGGTGCTCGGCGTCGAGCACCGTGTCTCCCGGGCGCGTTTCGCCCACCGCCCGCACGTTCGCGACGAAGTAGCCGACTTCTCCCGCTTCCAGCTGCTCCGCCGGTTTGTGCCCCAGCTGGAGGTAGCCGACTTCATCCACCTCGTAGACGTCGTCTTTGTGCGCGCCGAACGCGATCTTCATCCCCGGCGCGAGCACGCCGTCCACCACCCGGATGCTCGGAATGGCCCCGCGGTAGCGGTCGTAATAGG
>JAUYMC010000358.1 GCA_030699545.1 Gemmatimonadales bacterium
CGAGGACAGCCGTCCGCGTCCCGCACGAATTCGTACGCCATGCTCTGGTAGCCAAGCCGCTCCGAGAGGTGGTGAGCCACCCGCACCGCGTCGAGCGCAACCTGCGATGGATCGAAGTCGAGTCGGCCGCTGCCGGACGCCCGGAAGTCCCCAGGGCGGTTGAAGCGACGGAAGGCGAAGGCCCGCTCGCCGATGACAGTCACCCGGCAGTCGAAGTCATTGTGCGCCAGGAATTCCTGGAAGAGGACGGCGGTGGACTCGATCGGCCAGCGCGTCGGCATGGCAGGCTCGAAAAGGTGAACACGCCCGTAGCGCAGGCGGCGCGTCGCCGCCCGCAGGAGATCGCCGGGCACGCCGCGGGCGCGCCTCCACAGCGGCTCCAGCTCGCCCCGGCTGATGCCCGTGAGGTCGTGGTGGCCTGAGAGCCCTCGGTCGAAAGTGCGACAGATCAGCCGCTCCGCCGCCGCAGGCGACTCCACCAGGCACACGGACTGGGAACTGGCGCCTCCCCGGAGCTTGAAGACGCGGGGGTACGAGGCAGATCGGGCCCACGCGAGCGCCGTGTCCGGGTCGCCGAAGACGAGGGTTTCCGGGACGGGAGCCCCGACCAGATGGAGAAGCCACGCCTGGGCGGCTTTGTCGTCGTAGTGCCAGCGTGAAGCGAAATTGGGCCAGACGGGCAGCCCGAGTGCTCGTTCTACAGCCGTCAGGAATGGCTTTGCCGGGCCCTGGCTTTCGGGGCCATGAGTGAATCGCCACATGCAGGCGTCCGCATGCCGGACCGAGTCGAGCGCTTCGCGGTCAGGACGCCGAATCGGGATGATCTCCACGCCCTGGGCCGCGAGGTAATCCTCGAATCGCCCGGCCCACGAAGCCTCTCCGATGGCCCGATCCTGGTACACGGCGATCTTCTCCGCCACTCGTCGGCGCCTCCCGCTCCAGACTTCGAAGTGGACCCGAATGCCTGGCCCCCATCCTCATTCGGCAAGGACCTCGGGAGGGTCGTCAGGTGCCGGTCCAGACACCGGAATCCCGGCCTACACCCGCCGTGCTCCTGGTGGCACCGGCGGTTGCGGGTGGCCGGCTGATCCAGCCCCGCCACTGACTCTAGCGCAACGAGGGCCACGCGGGTGCCCGTTTTGCGACGGCCGGGTCCCCGAGAGCCGCCGCCGACCGTGGGTGCGTCGCGCTCGTACTCCTGGAGGATCGCGGTGGTGTCTGCGCCGGCGGACGCGGATGATCACCCGGAACCAAGTGTCGGGGCCACGACGCGCGCCATGCGCTCCCAGTCGAACAGGCGCGACCAGCCGAGGACCGGCGCGCCCGACTTCAGCTCGCCGCGTCTCCGGCGCGCCTGCGCCCGCGCCATCCCCTGGGTGAGGGTCTCGTCGCGCCCCATGATGTGGGCCACCTCAGGGCTCAGGTACTCGATGATCGAGCCGATGCGGCGGACCAGCACCGGGACCCCGAACGACAGGGACAGCATCAGGCTGAAAGAGGTGAGCACCTTGCGGAACGGCAGGACCGTCAGATCGGCCGCGTTGAAGTAGACCTGCAGGTCCTCGTCCGCCACCAGGCCGAAGCAGGGATGGATCCGCGCGTCGCTGCCGATGCGCGCGACCAGCGCCTGCCGGTACTCGGCCGAGAGCGGCTCCCCCGCGAGCACGAGCACGCCGTCCGGATCCTCGAGCGCGCGGAACGCGTCGATCAACTCCTCGACGCCCTTGTACGGCCAGATATAGCCCAGGAACAGGTACACGGCGGCGCCCTCCGGAAGACCGAGGCGCCGGCGCGCCGCCTCGCGCGTGATGGTGTTCGGGTAGACGCCGATGAGATGCCCGAGGGGGACGTGGACGACGTTCCGGACCCGGCCGAAGTAGCGGGCGAGATCACGCCGCCCCGCGTGGCTGTGGACGATGACCAGGTGGGCCAGCTTGGCGAGCGCGACGTGGGCGAGCCAGTCGAGCACCCGGCTGCGCGACTGGTGCGGGAGGATGTTGTGGCAGGTCCACGCGATCCGGAACCCCATCAGCCGGAGCCGAAAGCGGAAGGCGACGAACCTCAGGCTGCCCCTGACGGCGTACCAGCGGCTCGGGCTGTTGCAGTCGCAGAGGTATCCCGGGAAGTGGATGTGCACCCAGTCGACGCGGCCGCGCCGCTCCTGGAACCACCCGACGTCGTACACGACGTCCCGGACACGGGTCACGCCGAAGGGCTCGAGGGCCTGGTAGAAGAGATCATGGTACGGGTTCTTCCCGGTCGTGCTCGGAAGGGGGGCGACGCGAACGGCCCGTTCCTCGGCACGCTGACGGCTATCCACGCGCGATCGCCTCCTCGAGCTCGCCGTGCAGCCGCTCGACCGGCTCGCCCTGGATCCAGAGCCGCCGCCACACCGCGTAGTTCAGGATGGTCCAGAACGTCATCCCCGTCAGGTACTCGCCATTCTGCGCGGCGCGGATATGCTTCTCGTCCATGACGCGCGCGGCCAGCGGCACCAGCGGCTCGAAGACGCCACCCGGACTCGCCCAGCGGTCGGGCGCGATGCC
>JAUYMC010000363.1 GCA_030699545.1 Gemmatimonadales bacterium
GAGGTCGTATTGCGCAAGCCCGCGCACTGCCGCCTCGATGGTCGCGGATATGTCGAAGAGCTTGAGATCGAGAAAGATGCGTTTGCCGTGTTCGTGCTTGAGCTCGTCCGCCAGCGCCAACCCGCCGCCCGTGCCGCGATAATGCAAATCGGACGAGACCTCCCGATAATCGCCGAACAGCGCCTGCGGGCCGATCGCGACGTCCTGGGCGGCGAGGCTACCGAGCGGGATGGCGAGCAGCGCGCCGAGGATGCGACCCGCCCTCATCGCCCGGCTCCGCGCGCCACCGGTACGACCGTGACGGCCACCTGCTGGCGCCGGCGAATGTTCTCCTGCGCGATTTCGGCGTTGCGGCGCGCGATCTGCTCGCGCAGCAGCTGATTGTAGAGGATGTTGCCGCGCGCCGCCTGCGGCGCGGGCTTCCTGAGCATCATGACGAACCCCGCCACCACGACGCCCGCCCCGATCACGCTCGCTTCCCGCATCGACGCCGTCCCGAGCTTCCCGGTCGACAGCGCCGAGGTGCCGGCGAGCGCCGCGCCGGTGTAGACGAGCGCGAGACCCATCGGCCGCCAGCTCTTGGGCGGCACCTCGGTCTCCGGCAGGTACTCGTAGCCGGGAAGACCGGTCAGGTGCGCCACCGTGTCCACCGCGCCATGGCTGATGCGGATCGGCTGCGATGCCGAGAAGCTGTTTTGGCCGACCGTCGCCTCGACGACGACGGTGTAGGTCCCCGCCGGCACGGGATCGCCGCTGGGCAGCCGCGCGGGCCAGCGAAGATTGACCTGGCCGTTCGCCACCGTCGAATCCACACGCATCGCGCCCCGGCTCCCCACGACGCGCGTGACCACGCGCGACGGCTGGGTGACGGTGTAGCGCATCCCGATGGCGCCCTGCCCTCCCACGAATTCCACACTGTCCACCCGCAGCTGGCGCACGACGAGCACCTGGGTCAGCGCGACCTGGAAGGCGCTGAGCGCTTTGGGCGACGTGCGGGTGGGATCGAAGTCCCGCTCCGGCTCGAGCAGCACCACCTGCTTGAACGCATCCACCGCGCGCAGGATCGAGTCCATCGCGGCAAAGGTGAATCCCAGGATCTGGTAGGCGCGCGCGCGATCGTACCCGTTGAGGCGCTCGCGCAGCGCGGCTTGCGTCGTGGTGAGCGCCTGCCGGTATTCGAGATTCTCGAATGCCTGCTGCGCGCGGCGGAGCGTCGCGTTCTGGATGGCCTGGGCGTTCGCCGGAGAGCCGATGGCACACAGCAGCAGGGAGAGCAGAATGTAGCGCCGCATCAGTCGGACCCCTCCGGATCGAGTACCCAGCGCTTGCGCACCGTACTGTTCGCCGCAACGTCCACCGTCTCGGACTTGGTCTTGAAGCCGGCCCGTTCCACACGGACCGTATGGCGCCCCACCGGCACTGCGAACTCCACGACCGGTGTCGGCCCCACGTCTCGACCGTCAATGAAGACCGTGCCCGGCGGCTCGGAGTTCACCGTGATGTATCCGCGCGCCGCCACTGCCGCCGGTGGCGGTGGAGGTGGAGCGGGCGGCGGCGCCGTCACTCCCGTCCGGCCGCCACGGCGATTGGCAGGCGGCGGGGCCGGCGTCACGACGCGCACGGTCTCGACGGCGGGCGGCACGATGGCGGCAGGCGGCGCGGGCTGGGGTGAACTCGATGAGTTCCCCCCATCGCCCGGCGCCAACGCCAGATACCCGCCGACCCCGCCCGCCACCACCACGAGCGCGCCGACCACGATGCCGACACTCGATTTCTTCTTGGGCGCCGGCGTGATCCTGAGCCCGGCGCGCGGGATCGGCGTCGTCGGCGCGGTGGTGACTTCGGTGGGCGTGTCGGCGCCCACGGCCGCGGCGGCACTGCGCGGCGGCGGCGGGCGGCGCTGGCCCTTGGCACCGGCCTTCGGCGCGGTCACCGGCTGCTCGGGCCACACTGCCGTCGCGAACTCTTCCATGGTCGCGAACCGCTGCGCGGGCTCCTTGGAGAGCGCGCGCGAGATGGCCGTCGTCAAAAACTCCGGCGTGTCGCGACGCTTGGCGCCCGCCAGCGGGATTTCCTCGAAGATGTGCTTATAGAGGATGGTGTGGACGGAATCGCCGGTGTAGGGCAGCTCGCCGGTGAGCATGCGGTACCCGACGACGCCGAGCGAGTATTGATCGGCGCGCCCGTCCACGGGCGTCCCCTTGGCCTGCTCGGGCGCCATGTAGTGCGGCGTGCCGATGATCATGCCGGTGCCGGTGAAGCCGCTCGCGGCCTGGAGCGCCTTGGAGATGCCGAAGTCGGTCAGCATGACGCGCCCGTCGTGGTCGAACATGATGTTCGCGGGCTTCACGTCGCGGTGGACGACGCCGCGTTGGTGTGCGTGGCCGAGGGCGCAGGCGGCTTCCCACAGGACGCGCTGGATGTAGTCGATCGTGAGCGGCTTCTTTTCGTCGATCACGTCTTCGAGCGACGTGCCCGCGATGTACTTCATGATGAAGTAGTTGAGGCCGCCTTCGCTCTCGACGCGGTAGATCGGGATGATGTTCGTGTGGTCGAGCTTGGCCGCCGTCTTGGCTTCCTGCTGGAAGCGTTTGACGATGTGCTCGTCCATCGAGATGTCGGGCGGGAGCACCTTGATGGCCACTTCGCGCTCGAGCGTCAGGTCGTGCGCGAGGAACACGGCGCCCATGCCGCCCTTCCCCACCATCCGCTCGATCTTGTACTTGCCTTCGACCAGTCGCTGCAGCCGGCCCATCAGGCCTTCCATGGCGCTGCCGCCCGCGCCCATCGTCCCGCCGCCGGTGACGTCGGCGCCGCAGGCGTAGCAGAACTTGCTGCCATCCGGGAGCGGCGTATGGCACTTGAGGCACTCCATCATCGATCCTGCGGCGCCCGCTCCGGTCATGGGCTCCGGCGGGGGCGCAGGAACGCCCTGGCATCGCCGGGCGAGGCCGGGGCGCTTAGCTGCGGTGACTGCTTGGGCGCGCCGGCCGAGGGCGGTCCGGGAAGAATGAGGCCGCAATTCTGGACCAGCGTCTGCCGGATGCACAGCGAGTAGCGCATCGCCACGCCGGCATAGTCCACCACGGCCACATAATACGAGCCCGCCGGCAACGGCAGCGACAGATACTCCGTGGACCCGACGTTGACGCCACTGGCGATTTCGAACACTCCGCTGCCGGTGGACCCCGGCACGGTCAGGACGTAGAGGTCGAGGTCGGAGGAGTCTTGACCCGGTACAAAGGGCCGGCCCTGGAGCCGGAACACCACCGAGTCGCCGGCGAGCAGCGGCGCCGGCACCTCGATGCGGTACCAGTCGATCTCGAAGGGATTGTCGATATTCAGCGTGTCGGTGAACTCCAGCCCGGTCGTCCGCGCGGGGATGTTGATCGCCTGCCCGTCCGCAAATTGGCAGAAGTCATTCTCCTCGAACCGGTCCGCCTTGATGCGCGAGTCGGCCGTGATATACCCCTGGACCACCGTCAATCCGTAGCGCTGCGGTTTGGCAAAAAAGGTCACGATGTGAATCGCCCGGCTCGGCAGCGTCTTCAGCGCCACGGTCGTGGACTCACGGTCCACCTGGAGCGGATCGAATTGATCCCCCTTGCAGGTGTAGAACTGCGACCCGATGAAACTGGCGGAGTCCCGGCCATAAAACTTCTCGATTGGATCCCCCGGAGCCCCCGTGTTGTAGGCGAGCGAGTCCAGGAGAAACGTGTTCGTGGACGACGTGTCGCCGAACGTGGGATAGGTGATGAAAAACGTCATCGACTGCGTCGTGTCGCTGGTGCTGAACCGGAACCAGTCCTGCCCCAGCGTCGCGCGCGCGAGCGGCTCGAACGCCAGGGCAGGATTCGTGAACAGGACCGGCTCCAACACCGTGCCCGGCCAGGGACCGCCCAGATCGAGATTGATCTGGGAGGGCACGCTGTCATTCGGCTCGTACACGTCTTCCTTCAGCACGGCGGTCAGGACGGTGTCGAACCCGAACACGCCCGCGCCCAGATAGAACAGCGGGGCGGTCGTCGCCGGGGGAGGCACCCAGAACGAGATCCGGCCCAAGCCGGTCGCATCGCGCACCCGGGAAAACGGATACTCGATCAGGTTCACGTCGGCGAGGGTGGCGATGAACATCGAGTCCACCCCGACGCCATACACCGTCAGGACTTCGCCGAACCGCACCAGCGACGGCCGCACGCTGTCGATCTCCAGGGGATTCGCGACGCGCAGCACGAGATCAGCCGCCTGGGCCCGCTCGAAGGCCACCGCCCGGGCGGTGATGCCCACCGTCCCGCTGTTCACGCCCGTGACGGTGGCGTATCCGGCCCCGTCATCCTGCACGCGGGCGATCGATTCGCTCCCCGAGTAGAACGCGAACTGGACGTTGTTGATGGGCTGGGTGTCTGCGCCGATCGCGCGCCAGGCGCGAGCGTAGACCGACATGTCCTGGCCGCGCAGCACGACGAGGGAGGGGGATTCCAGCGTCACGAAAACCGAATCGCTCTTGTCGGTGGGGAAGGAGCATGTGGCGCCGGACAACGCCACAAGAAACACCGCTGGCCCGTAGAGCAAGCGCATCGTGGACAATCCCCTGGGGAGCTTGGGTTTCGAAGATACTACACGCGGATTTTCGCGCCAGCAGCTACAGCGTTCCCCGCCGCTTGAGATCGAGGTAGGCGCGCACGACCGCCTGCGCCGCGCGCTGCGGTGTGACATCGATCACCAACACCCCCGCCCGACGCATGTGGCCCAGCGCTTCCTCACGCGCATGCAGCAGCTCCTCGGCGGCCGCCTTGCGGAACGCCCCGCGCGAGTCGACGGGCCGCAGTGCCGCCACCGTGTCGAGCTCGGGATTGCGCAGCGTGACGGCGAGCGGCAGGTGGCGCGGCCGGAGCGACGCCACGTTGGCGACGAGCGCGTCCGACGCGAACCGGTCGATGACGTCGGTGAACATCACAGTGAGCGCCCGTTTGCGATTGCGCGCGGCCAAATAGCGAAACGCGCCGGGATAATCGGGCTCGACGAGCTTCGGCTGCACCACCGCGAGCACGTCCAGCACGCGCCGCACGCCGACCCGGCCCCGCTGCGGGGCGACGAAGTGCTGCACGCCGTCGGCGAAAGTCATGATGCCGACGTTGTCGTCGTGCTGCGCGGCGGCGTACGCCAGCTCGAGCGCCGCCTGCACCGCGAAATCGAGCCGCGGCACCCCCGCCGCGATGTCCGCCGTCATGAGGCGCCCGGTGTCGAGCACGAGCAGCACCTGCTGGCGCCGCTCCGCCTCGTACTGGCGCGTGATCACCTTGCCGCGCTTGGCGGTGGCCTTCCAGTCGATGTGCCGCAGATCGTCGCCCGGTCCCCATTCGCGCAGCGATTCGAACAGCCGGCCCTCGCCGAGCTGGCGGATCGGCTTCATGCCGGCGTCGCGGCGCCGCAACGCCTGCGCGACCGACGCGCGCAGCCGCACCGACACCAGCGGTGGATAGACGACCACCTCCCACGGCAACGCCACGCGCCGCCGCCGCTTCCCGAGGCCGAGGGGGCCGATGCTGTCGAGCACGAATCCCCCCACGCCCGCTTCCCGCCCGCGCCGCAGCGGCAGGACGGCGACGGCTTCGCGCGCGACGCTCCGCGGCGCCACCGACACCAGGCGGGGCGGCTGCACCCCACCCAGCTGCTCCGGCCGGATTTCGCGGACGACCAGGCGCGCCGTTCGGGTCGTGGGATTGTCCCAGTAATAGACGACTTCGCCCGTGTGGCCGACGGACAACGCGGGCAGCGGCTCGCGCCGGACGCGGTCCCCCCCCCCTTCCCGCATGTCGGGGGCGAGCGTGGCGTCGATCCAGATCAGGAGCAGCAGCAGCACGTCGGCCACGAGCATCGCGTCGAGCGCCCACGGGATCCGGGCGCCGAGCGCGCCCACGATGGCGAGCAGGGCGGCGATCGAGAGCGCGCGCTCCGTCCAGAGGATGCCGGCGCGGCTGCCGAGCACGTACCACAGCGCAATGAACGCGCCGAGGACGAGGCCGACTCCGAGCAGCAACAGCACGTCAGGCCGTGGGCGCTTCGGTTTTGTCGAGGATGGCTTTCAGCGCCTGGTCGGCGGTGACGCCCTCGAGCTCGAGCTCGGGGGCGATGCCGACGCGGTGGCGCAGCACCGCGGGC
>JAUYMC010000365.1 GCA_030699545.1 Gemmatimonadales bacterium
CTCCCCGGCCAGGGCGAGGCCACGGTCACGCGGCGCAAGGTCCAGCTCATCGTCGACGTCGAAATCGTGAACCAGCGGGAAGGCACCACGGTGTGGAAGCGGCAGGGACTCGCGGTGGACGGCGAGTACGATCCGCCGCAGGAGGCGCAGGGCCGGCGTCTGGCGCTGCAGAAGCTCGTCAACGACATCGTGGATGGAGCGCAGTCACAATGGTGAGTCGCCGCGGCGCGAGCTCGAGCGGCTGCCTGCTGTCGCTGCTCATCTTCGTCGCGCTGCTGTATTACGGCGTGAATATCGGAGAAGTCTTCTTTCGGTATTACCGGCTGAAGGACGAGATGGAGACGCAGGCGCGCCTCGCCGCGGCGCTCGACGATGGCACGATCCGCCGGCGCATCCAGGTGGCCATCGACCACATCGGGATTCCCGACTCCGCCGGCGCCCGCCTCGTGGTCCGGCGGACGGCCATGCCGCGCCAGATCTTGATCGAGACCCGCTACAGCGAATTCGTCTCGCTGCCGCTCTTCCATCACTCGTTCTCGTTCAACCCCAAGGCCACGCAGCCGCTCTGAACACGACCGCGAAGATCCGCGCCGCGGACGCCGCGGCCGCCTGGCGCGCGGCGCAGCGCGGCCCGGTCGTCTTTACCAACGGCGTCTTCGATCTGCTCCATGCCGGTCACGTCGCCCTCCTCGAAGCCGCCCGGGCCGAGGGCGGCGCGCTGATCGTCGCGGTGAACAGCGACGCCTCGGTGCGACGGCTCGGCAAGGGTGACGACCGTCCCCTGGTGGGCGAGCGGGATCGCGCGCGCGTCGTAGCGGCGCTGGCGGCGGTGGACTGCGTCGTGCTGTTCGGCGAGGATACGCCGCTCGCGTTGCTCCAACGGCTCCGGCCGGACGTCCTGGTCAAGGGCGCCGACTATGCACCGGAGGCGATCGTGGGGGCGCGCGAGGTGGAAGGGTGGGGCGGCCGGGTGGTGCGGGTGCCGCTCGTGCCCGGGCAGTCGACCACCACGTTGGCGGGAAGGCTTCGCGACGCCCGATGAAGCTGCTCGTCGCCACGCGCAGCCCCGGGAAGGTGCGCGAAATCCGGGAGCTGTTCAGTGGCCTGCCGTTCGAGCTGACCCTCCCGGCCGACCTGCTGCTCGAGCGCCTGCCGGATGAGGCGGATCTCGAGCACAGCACGAGCTATACCGAGAACGCCGTGGCCAAGGCCCGCTACTTCGCCGCGCGCAGCGGGCTCCCGACCGTCGCCGATGACTCCGGGATCGAGGTCGAGGCTCTGGGGGGCCGCCCGGGGCCGCATTCGGCACGCTGGGCCGGCATGAGCGGCGGGGCGGGGGCGAGCGATCCCGACCGCGCGAACAACGCGCTCCTGCTCGAGCGGTTGGCGGACGTCCCGGAGGCGCGCCGCACCGCCCGCTATCGCTGCGTGGTGGCGTTCCTCGCGACCCCCGGGGGCGCTCCGGAAATCGTCGAGGCGACGTGCGACGGCGTGATCCTCACCGCGCCGCGCGGCTCCGGCGGATTCGGCTACGATCCGCTGTTCTTTTCGCCCGAGCTGCAGATGACCTTCGGGGAGGCCGCGCCGGCCGCCAAGCATCGCGTTTCCCACCGCGGCCGTGCGTTTCGCGCGCTTATTGAGGTGTTGCTGCGACGCGCGATTTAGTAGCTTTTCCTCGGCCGCTCAGCCGCTCGGCCTCTCGGCGTCTAGCAGTTCGGGGCGTGGCGCAGTCCGGTAGCGCGCCTGGTTTGGGACCAGGAGGCCGCGGGTTCGAATCCCGCCGCCCCGATTACCCGTCCACTTGTGCCCGCAGGTGTTTCTCGTAGCACTCGGGGCACACGCCGTGGCTGAAGCGGGCCGTCGAGCGCGCCTCGACGTATTGCTCGAGCGACATCCAGGCGCCGTGCTCGTCCCGCATGCGCCGGCAGTAGCTGCAAATCGGCAGCAGGCCCCGCAGCGTCAGCAGCTCCTCGCGCAACCCCAGAATGCGCTCCGCCACCTCCAGCCGCGCGACCAGCTCTTCGGGCACGATCGGCTTCGTGATGAAGTCGTCCACGCCCGCCTGCATCGCTTCGAGAAAGCTCCCGAGGCCGCTCCGGATCGTCTGCATGACAAAGTAGGTGTACGGCCCGGGGGGTCGCGCGCGAATTTTCCGACACAGCTCGAGACCGTCCATCCCCGGCATCAGCCAGTCCGACACGAGCACCCGGTGCTGCGCGAGCTGCCACAGCGCCCACGCCTCGGTCCCGTCGTTGGCGAGGGTCACGTCGTGTCCCTGCGCTTTCAGGAGCGCGAGGAGCGTCCCCCCCGCCACCGCATCGTCTTCAGCCAGAAGGATGTTCATGCGGCGGGTCCTCCGGCTGGCGACGGCGCGCGCTGGCTGGCGATGTAGGCGACGACGTTTCGCGCCACGGCGTCGGCGCGCTCGAACGTGCTGCGGGCCTGCTCCACATCCCCCGCCCGTGCGGCGGTTTCCATTTGCTCCAGGAATCCCGCCAGCTCCTGGGCGCCGATGGTCGCGGCGGCGCCGCGAAACGTATGCGCCGCCGCGGCGATCGCGCCCGCCTCCGCCGCGCCCAGCGCCGTGGTGAGCGCGTCCAGCCGCTCGGGCGCCTGCCGCAGGAATGCGTCGAGGATGGAATCGACGGCCTCCTCGGCGCCCGCCTCCCGGAGCGTCATGCGGAATCCTTCGAGATCCACGGGAGGCGCGCCGTCGCCGATCTCGACGTCGGCCCCGATGGCGGAGCGGCTGCCTTCGCCTCCCTCCTCCACCAAGGCGAAGAGATCATGGGCCTTGAACGGCTTGGCGAGATAGTCGCTCATGCCGTGCGACAGGCAGCGCTCGCGCTCACCGCTGAGCGCATGCGCGGTCAGCGCGATGATGCGGATGTCCTTCCCCCGGGGCATCGCGCGCAGCGCGGCCGTCGCCTGGAAGCCGTCCAGTACCGGCATCTGGATGTCCATGAGCACCACGTCGTAGTCGCGGCGTGTGACGGCGTCCACGGCCTCCTTGCCGTTGACCGCGACGTGCACTTCATGTCCGCGCTTCACCAGCATCGCCACCGCGACTTGGCGGTTCACGGGGTTGTCCTCCGCGAGCAGAATGCGTAGTGCGCGCCGCGACTCCGCGATCGTGTGCCGCGTAATCACGTCGGCGCCGGGGCCCCTCACGCCTTCTGCGGTCGGCGGGGCCGGCGTGGCGAGCACGGCGCCCAGCGCCTCCAGGAGATCGATGCGCGACAGCGGCTTCGTGAGGTACGCCCGAATCCCGAGCTCTCGGCACCGCTCGCCGTCGCCCCGCTGTCCCGCCGACGTCAGCATCAGCAGACTGGTCCGCGCGAGCGCGCGGTCCTGCCGGATCGTGGCGGCCAGCTCGAAGCCATCCTGGTCCGGCATCTGCACGTCGAGCACCGCCGCGTCGTACGGCGCGCCCTGCGCCGCGGCGCGGTGGAGTGCCGCGAGACCCTCCGCCGCGGTCGCGGCTTCGTCGACCGCCACCGCTTCCACCGCCAGCATCTCGCGCAGGATACGGCGATTGGTCTGATTATCGTCGACGACCAGCATCCGCCGGCCCCCGAGGGCGGTGCGCGCCGCGCCGCGCGCCGCCACGTCCGCCTCGACGGGCAGCTCCACCCGGAACGAGAACTCAGTGCCCCGGCCCACCTCGCTCATCACGGTCAGCTCCCCGCCCATCAGCCGCACCAGTCGCTGCGAGATCGCGAGTCCGAGACCCGTTCCTCCATACCGCCGCGTCATCGTCGAGTCGGCTTGGGCGAATTCGCCGAAGATCGACGCCAGGTGCTCGGGCGCGATGCCGATCCCGGTGTCGCGGACGGCGACGTGCAGGCGTGCCCGGCCCGCGGCCGCCGGCGTGGCGGTGACGGTGACGAGGATTTCGCCCTGCTCGGTGAACTTGATGGCGTTGCCGACGAGATTGATCAGGATCTGCTGCACCGCGCTCCGGTCAGCGACAACCTCGCCCGCGCCGCGGGC
>JAUYMC010000367.1 GCA_030699545.1 Gemmatimonadales bacterium
ACCCGCGCGGTGCGCAAGGCGCACGGCACGCGCGCGCCCCGCGAGCTGGAGCCGGGCAAATACACCGTCGTGCTCGAGCCGACGGCGGCCGGCAATCTTCTGACGCTGATGGCATTCGCGCTGAACGCCCGCTCGGCCGATGAAGGCCGCAGCTTCTTCTCCAAGCGCGGCGGCGGGAACAAGATCGGCGAGCAGGTCGTGGACGAGCGCATCACGATCGCCTCCGATCCCCAGGACACCGATCTCCTCACCTCGCCGTTCACGGGTGAGGGACTCCCGGTCACGCCCACGGTGTGGATCGAGAACGGCGTCCTCAAGAACCTCGCGTACGACCGCTTCTGGGCGAACAAGCAGAACCGTGAGCCGGTGCCGTTCGGCGGCGGGTTCCGGTTGTCGGCCGCGGGCGCCACGGCGTCGCTCGACGAGCTCATCAAGGGCGTCGATCGCGGATTGCTCGTCACGCGGTTCTGGTATATCCGCGCCGTCGATCAGCGGACGCTGCTCTACACCGGCATCACGCGGGACGGCGTGTTCCTGATCGAGCGTGGCGAAGTGGCCGGCGCGGTGCGGAACTTCCGGTTCAACGAGAGTCCGGTCGCGATGCTCAACAACGTCGTCGCGGTCGGCCGGCCCGAGCGGATCTCGGCGTCGGAGTCGGGCGGCGTCGGCGGCGCCGCGGTCGTGGTGCCCCCCCTGATCGTCAAAGCCTTCACGTTCACTTCCGTCAGCGAGGCCGTATGATGCTGCTGCTGCTCGCGACGCTGGCGCTGCAGGTCCCCTCGCCCGCCGATACGACCGTGACGGTGCAGGGGCTGCTGGTGCACGTAGCTCAGACCTTGGGATCCACCGGCAAATGCCGGTGGGTGTGATCCCCATCTTCCCCCTCGTCCGTGAACCAGCAATACGCCCAGATCTTGGCGGGCCGGAGCAGCTGCTGGCCGGTCCGCAAAATGATGCCCATCGGTTCGTCGTCGAGGACGAGTGGGAGACTGGTCATACGGGTACGTAGGGCAAGTCGCTTGCCACCGGCATGAACTTTTAAGTTGCCGTGGATTAGTGGCTTACGATTTCAGGAATAGCCCGTTGCGTTATTCAGACACGTTCCGCACCGTGTCGAGCTGACGCGGGGGCTTGATCGCCGCAAACCCACCCCGCTTGGTGCGGCTGCCGGCCCGCTGGACCTGCCATCCCCGATACAGCGCCTGGAGGGCCTCCGGCCCCAGCGAAATCACGTCGCCGCGGGATCCCGACGTCGACTCGGCCGGCAGAACGACATGCACGCCGCCGGTCTGGGTCCGCGCCTGGAGGTCGCCGATCAGCGCGACCCGGTCCTTTGCGCGGACCTGCGCCAGACTGCCGGCCGCGATCGCGACGAGCGTCGGCGAGAGGTCGGGGAACCAGCTGCCGTAGGTGATGACGAGGGCCTGGAATGTCGCGGCCAGCTGCTCGTTGACGGCGCGCCCCTCGGCCGCCTCGACCGCGCCGAGGTCCTGGTCGAGCAAGAAGACCTCCGCGTCGTGCGCCGCGAGGAACAGGGCTTCCGAGAGGGCGCTGGCGCCCAGCACCACCACGAGATCGCCGGGTTCGAGGCGCGAGGCCCACGTCACCACGGGGTGCGTACGCTCCAGGCCCCAGTGCGTCGGCTCACGCTGCGCCTCCCGCAGGGCCCGATGCTTCTGGCGCCAGCGCGGGAATGACGGCAGCCGCAGCCGCCCCGCGATGATGCGGTCCACATGCTCGAGCAGCAGCACCTCGGTGAGGAGGTACTGATCCTGCGCGCTCGTCTGGAGCTCGCGCACCGCTTCATCGCCGATCTCGAGCAGCCGCTCGCGCGGCAGGCCGTTCTTGTATTCCTCGAGCCGCTGGAGGATGAACTCCTGATACTCCTGCTTGAGCGAGCGCGGCGGCCGGCGGGTGGGGCTCGTGCCGGGCCGCTTCCCGGCGCGTTCGAGCGGCTGCGATGTCAGCATGGCTCGACGTGCACCGTGACTTCGTTCAATTCGAGGTCTCGTTTCAGGCGTTCTTCGACCGCGTCGGCGATCTCATGGGCGACTGCGACATTCGCGCCGCGGTCCACGGCGATCGTCACTTCGGCGTACCGCACCCCGGCGGTCGCGCCGCGCGAGCGGATGTCGTAGGCGCTGCGCACCCCGTCGACCGACTGCGCCGTCTGTCGGATGGTTCGCTCCGGGATCGCCCGTTCGTCCACGAGGACGGGCACCGTGCGCGCAAAGATCTGGTAGGCGACGCGCACGATCAGCACCGCGACGATGATCGCCACCACGGGGTCGACCCAGGCGTGGCCCTGGCGCGAGAACAGCATGCCGAGCAGCACACCGATGGTGATGAAGACGTCGGTCCGCGTGTGCGCCGAGTCGGCGATGAGCAGCTCGCTGCCGAGCTCGTGGCCGCGGCGGTTCTCGTACCAGGCGACGAAGACGTTGACCGCGAGCGTCGCGAGCAGGACGCCCATGCTGAGGTCGCTCAGCTCGATGATCGCGCCCCCCGAGATGAGTTTCTGCACCGCGCTGCGGATCAGCTCGAAGCAGGTGATGGACAGGAAGATGACGATCGCGAGCGCGCCCAGGGTCTCGAACTTGCGATGTCCGTAGGGGTGGTCTTCGTCCGGCTCCTGCGCGGCGACGCGGACGACGATCAGGCCGAGGACGTTGTAGAGCGAGTCGACGGAAGAGTGCAGCGCGTCACCGATGACGGCGAGCGAGCCCGAGATGATGCCGACGGCGGCCTTGGCGACGACGACGGCGAGATTGGCGAGCAGCAAGCCGACGAGCACCCGTCGCACCGCGGCGGACGTGTCACGAGTGCGACGGGAAAGCGGCATGGTGCAACCTTATAAAGGGCAGTGTTTTAGTCAACAGCGCGGAGCAGCACGCCCTTGAGGTAGCCCGTCTCGGGGACGTTGAGCAGCTCGGGGTGATCGGAAGCGGCGCCGGTGATGGCCACGACCGCCATCC
>JAUYMC010000377.1 GCA_030699545.1 Gemmatimonadales bacterium
GGTTGTTATCCGGGCGATCTCGCCGTCCTCGAGAAAGACGACGCGCTGAGTGTGGGGCAGGATCGCCGGCAGGTCGCTGGCGACGAGCATCTCGCTGGCGCCGTAGCCGATGACGACGCCGCCGGCGTTGGCGACGCGGGCGGCGACGAGGACGCCCGGCTCCTGACGCCGCATCGCAACGATCGCCGCCGCGCCTTCGATCTGGCCCACGGCCTCCCGCACCGCCCCGGCCAGGTCGAGGCCTTTCTTGACGCCGTCCTCGATCAGGTGGGGGATGACCTCCGTGTCAGTCTCGGACGCGAACGTGTGCCCGCCCGCCGCGAGGGCATCCCGCAGCTCGCGGTAGTTCTCGACGATGCCGTTGTGGATGACCAGGATGTCGCCGGTGGAGTCAGCGTGGGGGTGAGCGTTGGCCTCGGTCGCCCGCCCGTGCGTCGCCCAGCGCGTATGGCCGATGCCGGCGTGGCCCGCCGGCAGATTGTTGGCGACGCTCGCTCGCAGGGCAGCCAGCTTCCCGACGCCCTTGGCGACCCGCAGCCGGCCTTCGTCATCGAGGACGGCGATGCCAGCGCTGTCATAGCCACGGTACTCGAGGCGCGCCAGGCCATCGAGGATAATCGGGGCGGCTTCCTCGCCGCCGACGTAACCCATTATTCCGCACATACAGTCCCTCCGAGCATACCCGCCCGGGCCGCGGCGCATGGCCGGCCCACGACCCTCGACCGCGAGCGGGGACAGCTTCGTCCGTCAGGCGTTCAAGGTTCGGTCTGAGCTCTGGGCTGTCAGGGAGGAAGGTCCCGGGGAACCGGGGAGTGCACGCCGGATGGGCTTTGTTGAGGGCTCGCGCGCCTCATTTTGTCCGCTCCGTAACGACTGTGCTGCCGAGAGGCCACCCGCCGAGTCTTTCGATAAGCCTCTGCCTCGTCACCCGCCCCGACGCGTCGGACCGGGCCTGGCGCTTTCTGTGATTGCCTGTCAGCCCCGGGCATCACCTCCCGTCCCGATTCTCGCCTGCCACTATAGCACGAAAGCCCAGGAGCGCCGCTCCCGAAGGCTGGGCGCGTGGCGCCGGACGAGTCAGGCCACTCCGCTAGCGAGTCGCGGGCGCCGGCGCCATCGCCTGGAGGCGCTCGACGACGGCGGCGATGGCGAAATCGGGCGTCGAGGCGCCGGCCGTTACGCCGACCTTGTCGTGCCCGGCGAGCCAGGCTTGCTCGATCTGGTTTGCCGTCTCGACGTGATAAGTGGCCACGCCCGCCTCGCGCGACACGTCGGCGAGGTGGCGCGTGTTCGCACTGTCCCGGCCGCCAACGACGATCATCAGGTCGACCTCCTGGGCGAGGTGCATCGTCGCCGCCTGCTGCGACGTGGTGGCGTGGCAGAGCGTGTTTATGATCCGTAGCTCGGAGATGCGGTCCATGTTGGCTTCGAGAAGCTTCTTCACGAAGGCCGCGAAGCGCGATTCCGTCTCCGTAGTCTGAGACAGGACGCCGATCCGCGATGGAAACTCCGCCGGCAGCGGCCCGACCTGATCCTCCCGCGGTATGACCAGGACCTTGCCCGTGCTCCAGCCCACGACGCCCCGCACTTCCTTGTGCGCCGGGTCGCCGAAGATCACGATCGCGAAGCCCTCCTCGCCCAGCCGTCGCGCCCACTGCTGGGAGCGCGTGACGATCGGGCAGGTCGTGTCGATCACCTCGACGCCGCTCTCGCCGAGACGCTGCAAGACCTCCGGCCCAACGCCGTGCGCCGTAATCGCGACCGGCTGCTGGTCCACCTGGGAGACGTCGTTGATCGTCTCCAGCCCCTGCTGGCGTAGCTCCTCTACCACCTGGGGGTTGTGGACAACAGAGCCCAGGCTGACCATCTGGCCCCGCTCGGCAACCGCCTGCGTCATCATCTCCACGGCGCGGCGGACACCGAAGCAGAACCCCATCTCCGTGGCCAGGAGTATTCTCATGCCCTATCCGTTCGGCGCCGGTTGGGCCGCCCGCGCCCCACCCTCGTCTCCTTGCTTGTCACCATAATAGCCCCGATACTCCTCCGGTAACAGGGCGGCGACCTTCTCCATCAGGACCCGCGTGCCAGCCTCCACGGACTCCGAGTTGATCCGCGGCGGCATCGGCAGGAAGAACGGTTCGCCGACGCGCAGCGTGATCTCGTAGCGCCGGAACACGCGCAGGAACATCCCCGGCATCCCCATGTGCTGGCTGCCGGTGATCGCGACGGGCACGATAGGGACCCGGTTTCGCAGGGCAATGAGCGCGGCCCCTGGCCAGGCCTGACCGAGACGCGCCTCCCTGGAGCTGCGCGTCCCTTCCGGGAACAGCACCAGGGCCAGTCCGTCTCGCAGGGCCTCGTTCGAGCGCCGCAGGGCGGAGAGGTCCGCCTCTCCCCGGCGCACGGGAAAGGCGCCATACAGACGCAGGAGCTGGCCCAGGACCGGGACGCGGAACAGCTCCACCTTGGTCATGAACACCAGCCGCCGCGGTATGCGCGTCGCCACGACGCCGGGGTCGGCGTCGTTCAGGTGGTTGGAGACGATGATCAACGGCCCTCGCCGGGGCAGGTTCTCGAGGCCCGTGACCCGGACCTTGCCATAGACGGGCAGAACCATGTAGTGGACGACGTTGGTGACCAGCCAGTAGACGAAGGGGGTCATGCCCGGACACCGGCAGCCTGACGGACGCGCTCGACGACCTCCTCGAGCGTAAGCTCGCTCGTGTCGATAAGGATGGCGTCGTCCGCGGGGTGAAGAGGGGAAGCGTGGCGGTTCCGGTCCATCTCATCCCGCTGCTCGAGGTCGGCTCTGATCTCTTCGATGGTCACGCTGACGCCAGCTTCCGCCAGCTCCTGGTGGCGTCTCCGGGCCCGCACCTCCACCGACGCGTCCAGGAAGACCTTCACCGGCGCGTCCGGCAGGACAACCGTCCCGATGTCGCGGCCCAGCATGATGATCTTGCCCTCGGCGGCGAGCCGGCGCTGGATACCGACCATTGCCTGCCGTACCCCCGGTATCCGTGACACGAGGGAGACGTTCTTGTCGACAGCGGGCTTCCTCAGTTCCCTGGTGACGTCCCGACCGCCGATGCTGAGCGTGGCGGCGTGGTCTGACGTCGGCTGGCCAAGACGGATGTCGGCCTCCTGGGCAAGGGCGATCAGGGCCTCCGCGTCCGCCATGTCGACGCCGCGCTCGAGAGCGAGCCAGGTCACGGCCCGGTACAGCATGCCCGTGTCGACGAGGCCGTAACCAAGCTCCCGGGCCAGCCGGAGGCCCACGGCGGTCTTGCCGGAGGCGACGGGACCATCAATGGCAATCAGGGCCGCCAGAGCGGCCCCTTCTCTCACGTCTGGCCCTCGCGACCCATCAGTATGCGTCAAGGCGTGAGTCGATTATAGGAGACCTCTGGTGGAGGGACAACTCAGGCGCGGCCCGTCCGGCGGCCGTAGAGGAAGGACGCGCCAAACGCGCCGCCGAAGAGGAGTACGCCGGCGACCGCCCACAGGACTAAGGGCGGTTCCCGGCCCTGGCCCTCGGCCGCTGGCGTGTCGGCTGCCGTCGACTCCGGGGCCGGCGTCAGGACCGCGGTCCCGGACTGGGGCGTTTTCGACGCGACAGGCGCTGGCCCGCTCCGGCCGGCGGGC
>JAUYMC010000380.1 GCA_030699545.1 Gemmatimonadales bacterium
CATCGCCTATCTGATCACGGCGCACCACGTCGCGCCCCAGCGGATCTTCGCCGTCACGTTCACGAACAAGGCCGCCGGCGAGATGCGCACCCGGGTCGCCGCGCTGCTCGGCGCTGATCCGCGCGGCCTCTGGATCGGGACGTTTCACGCGCTGTCCGCGCGGCTGCTGCGCCGGGAAGCGCCCCTGCTGGGATTCGGGCCGAACTTCACGATCTACGACGAGGACGACTCCGAGCGCCTCATCAAGCGCCTGCTCGAGCTGCGCACGCTGTCCACGAAAGCCTATCCGCCCCGCGCCGTGCACGGCGTCATTTCCGGCGCGAAGAACCGAATGCTGCTGCCCGAGGAGCTTGGCGCGCGCGCCGAAACGCCCCTGGAGCGCGTCGCGGCCGACCTCTACGCCGATCTGGGTCCCGCGTTGCGGCAGGCGAACGCGATGGATTTCGACGACCTGCTGCTCCACCCGCTGGCGTTGTTCCGCGAGCACCCCGAGCGGCTGGCGTACTGGCAGGATCGCTTCCAACACGTGCTGGTGGATGAATTCCAGGACACCAACGCGGCGCAGTATCTCCTGGTCCAACAGCTGGCCCGGCGGCACGGCAATCTCTGCGTCGTCGGCGATGACGATCAGGCGATCTACGGCTGGCGCGGCGCCGACGTCCGGCACATGCTGGCGTTCCAGAACGACTTTCCCGGCGCGACGCTGATCCGGCTGGAGCAGAACTACCGCTCCACGCAGGTCATTCTCGATACCGCCAACGGCGTGATCGCCGAAAACGCCGCGCGGCTGGGGAAGACGCTGTTCACGGCGACGCAGGGTGGGGAACCGGTGGTCGTGCTCGCCGCGGCCGACGAGCGCGACGAAGCCGAATGGGTGGCGCGCGAGTTCGCGCGGCGCGCCGCCGAAGGCGACGTGCCGTACGAAGCGATGGCGGTGATGTACCGGACCAATGCCCAATCACGGCCGCTCGAGGAGGCGTTCCGGTTCCGG
The DNA here is from genome assembly GCA_030699545.1 of Gemmatimonadales bacterium. GTDB lineage: Bacteria > Gemmatimonadota > Gemmatimonadetes > Gemmatimonadales > GWC2-71-9 > 20CM-2-65-7. The sequence goes on from JAUYMC010000380.1 coordinate 992, forward strand.
GGGATTCCCTACCGCCTCATTGGTGCGGTGAGCTTCTACGAGCGGCGCGAGGTGCGGGACCTCCTCGCCTATCTCCGCATGCTCGCCAATCCGGCGGACAACGAGGCGTTCCTCCGTGTGGTCAACGTCCCGCGCCGCGGGTTGGGCGACGCCTCTATCGCGCTCCTCGTCAAGGCGGCCATCGGTTGGCGGATGCCGCTGCTCGATACCGCGCGCGCCGCCGGACGGATCCCCGATCTGCGCCCCAACGTGCGGGAGGCGCTCACCGGGGTCGGCTCGCTCCTGGACCGGCTGCGCGAGGCCGTCGGCCGCGCGGATCCCGCGACGGCGCTCGAGGCGATTCTGGCCGCCACCGGCTACGAGCAGTATCTCGCCGAAGAGGGCGCGGAAGGGATGGAGCGGATCGAGAACGTGCGCGAGCTGATCGCCGGCGCGGCCGCGTGGGCGGAGGTCCAGGACCCCGACCGCGAGACCGATGGCGACGCGCCGCCGATCGAGCGCTATCTGACCCAGGCGGCGCTGGTGACGGCGGTGGACGAAGCCCGCGATACGCCCGGCGTCACCCTGTTGACGGTGCACATGGCGAAGGGACTCGAGTGGCCCGTCGTGGCGCTCGCCGGGTTGGAGGACGGCCTCTTCCCACTCGCGCGCGCCGTGGGTGAGCCGGGCGGCGTGGAAGAGGAGCGGCGGTTGTGTTACGTGGGTCTCACGCGCGCCCGCGAAAAGTTGTATCTCTCATGGGCGCGCACGCGATATCGCAATGGCCGGCTCGAGCTGGCCGAGCCGTCGCGGTTTCTCGAGTCGGTGCCGGCGCACGTGCTCGACGAGCGCAGTACGACGCCGTCGTGGCAGCGTGCCCGGCCGGCCGCGCGCCGCGCGGCACCGTTCCGCACCCGGCCGCCGCTGCCGGAGGTGTCGTTCCCGGAGGAGGTCTCGCAGGACGCGCCCCGCTACGTGAAGGGCGAGCGGGTCCGGCATCGAAAATTCGGCGGGGGTATCGTGCGCGCGGTCTCGGGTCAGGGCCGCGATTTGCGCGTCAGTGTGGATTTCGACGATCCCGAGATTGGCACGAAACAACTGCTCGTGGCGTACGCGGGCCTCGAGCGCGATTGGGAGGGGGAGGGCGAAAGCGCATGAGCGTGTCGCGCGAAGACGTGCTGCGCATCGCGCAGCTGGCGGAGCTGGACGTGACCGAGGAGACGTTGCCCGGACTCGCCGAACAGATGTCCCGGATTCTCGATTACGTGGCGCAGCTGAGCGCGTTGCCGGCGGGCGAGACGGTCCGTCCGTTCGTGCCCGGCCCGGACGCCACGCGCTGCCGCGCCGACGAGGTGAACCCGGCGCCGCTGGCGTTTCCGCCCGCCGAGTTCGCTCCCGCCTTCAAGGAAGGCTTCTTCCTCGTGCCCAAGCTCGGGCAATTCGAGTGAGCGACGCCAAGGCGATAGCCGACCGCCTCGTCAAAGCCAAGCGGCTCAACGCGCTGCTCACGCCGCCCAAGGAGCTGCGCAAGTCGCTCGCGGCGCAGGCCGCGGCGGCGCGGCCGACCGGCGTGCTGTACGGCATGCCCGTCGCGGTCAAAGACAACATCTGCACGCTCGAATTCACCACCAGCTGCGGATCGCGCATTCTCGAAGGCTATCGCTCGCCCTACGACGCGACCGCCGTCGCCAAGCTCACGACCGCGGGCGCGCTGATCGCCGGCAAGACGAACTGCGATGAGTTCGCCATGGGCTCCTCCACCGAGCATTCGGCCTACGGCCGCGTGGTCCATCCGCTCGACAAGGCGCGCGTGCCCGGTGGCTCGTCCGGCGGCTCGGCGGCGCTGGTGGCGGCGGGGGCCGTTCCCGCCGCCCTCGGCTCCGAGACGGGCGGCTCGGTGCGGCAACCGGCGTCGTTCTGTGGCGTGGTGGGGATCAAGCCGACCTACGGGCGCGTGAGCCGCTACGGCCTCGTCGCCTTCGGGTCGTCCCTCGACCAGATCGGCGTGTTCGGCCGCAGCGTGCACGATGCCGCGCGCGTGCTGTCGGTGATCAGCGGTCGGGATTCGCGCGATGCGACCTGCGAGGACCGCGACCCGCTCCGCCTGCCCACGGTTCCGGAGTCGCTGCAGGGGTTCGTGGTGGGCCTGCCGCGCGAGTACTTCGTGCCCGAGGTGGACCCGGCGGTGCGCCGCGCCTGCGAGCGCGCCGTGCGGATCATGAAGGAGCTCGGCGCGGCGGTGCGCGAAGTGTCATTGCCCCACACGCCGTATGCCGTGCCGACCTACTACGTCATCGCCCCCGCCGAGGCCTCCTCCAACCTCGCACGCTACGACGGGGTGCGGTACGGGGTCCGGTTCGACGGCGCGACCGACGTGCGGGCGCTGTACCGCGCCACGCGCGGGCGGGGGTTTGGACCCGAGGTGTGCCGCCGCATCCTGGTCGGTACCTATGTGTTGTCGTCCGGCTATTACGACGCCTATTACCGCCGGGCCCAGCAGATGCGCGCGCTCATCGCCCAGGATTTCCGGAACGCCTTCGACCGCGGCATCGACCTCCTGTTCACGCCGACGACGCCGACCCCCGCCTTCAAGGCCGGAGAGAAGCTCGCCGACCCGGTGGCGATGTACGTCTCCGACATCTTCACCGTCACGGCGAACCTCGCCGGGCTGCCGGCGATCTCGATTCCCATCGGCCGGACGAAAGGCCTGCCCATCGGGGGCCAGTTCATCGGCCAGGCGTTTCTCGAGGACGAGATGATCGAGGCGGCATACGCCCTGGAGCGCGCCGTCGCGGCGGAGGAAGAAGCGTGAGCGGATGGGAAACCGTGATCGGGCTGGAGACGCACGTGCAGCTGCGCACGCGCTCCAAGATGTTTTGCGGCTGTGCGACGGCGTTCGGCGCTTCCCCCAACACGCAGGTCTGCCCGGTGTGTCTCGGTCTCCCGGGGGCGCTGCCGGTCCCCAACGGCGAAGCGATGAAGCTCGCCGTGCGCGCGGCGCTGGCCCTGGGATGCACGGTGCACTCGAAGAGCGTCTTTGCGCGCAAGAACTATTTCTATCCCGACTTGCCCAAGGGGTACCAGATCTCGCAGCACGATGAGCCGCTCGCGACACAAGGCTCGCTGTCCTTCCTGTCGCCCGAGCGGGGCCTCGTCACCGCGTCGATCCTCCGCCTGCACGTCGAGGAAGACGCCGGAAAATCGCTGCACGATCGCTTTCCCAAGGTCACCGCGGTCGATCTGAACCGCTCCGGCGTGCCGCTCATCGAGATCGTCGGAGGTCCCGACCTGCGCTCGCCTGCGGAAGCGCGCGCCTACCTGCTCACGCTCAAGCAGGTCCTCGAATACACCGGCATTTCCGACTGCGACATGGAGAAGGGCAGCCTGCGCGTGGACGCCAACGTCTCCGTGCGGCCCACCGGCGCGTCCGAGCTCGGCACGCGGGCGGAGGTGAAGAACATCAATTCGTTCGCGTTCGTCGAGAAGGCGTTGACGGTCGAGCGCGACCGACAGATCGCGCTGCGGGAATCGGGCGGCACCGTCGTCCAGCAGACGATGCTTTACGACTCGAAGGACAACATGGTGCGGCCGCAGCGCTCGAAGGAAGAAAGCCACGACTACCGCTATTTCCCCGAGCCCGATCTGCCGCCGCTGGTGCTGACGCCGGAATTCGTGGCCGAGCAGCAGAGCGCGCTGCCCGAGCTGCCGGCGGGAAAGCGCGAGCGCTTCGTGACGCAGTACGGCTTGACGCGCGATCACGCCGCGGTGCTGACGGCAAGCCGCGGGGTGGCCGACTACTACGAAGCCGTGGTCCGCGCCGGCGCCGACGCGCGGGCCGCGGCCAACTGGGTGATGACCGAAGGGCTGGCCGACGCCAACGACCATGGGGACGAGCTGCGCGTGCCGCCCGCCGCCCTCGCGCAGATCGTCGCGCTCGTCAAAGGCGGCACGCTCAGCCACCAGGCGGCCAAGCGCGTCTTCGGCGAAGTCGCCGCGCGCGGCGGCGACCCCCGCACCATCGCCGAGGCGCTGGGGCTCGTGCAGGTCGCCGACACCACGGTGGTGGCGGGCTGGGTCACCGACGTCCTGGGCGCGCATGCGCCCGAAGTGGGCCGCTACAAGAACGGCGAGACCAAGCTGATGGCGTTTTTCGTCGGGCAGGTGATGCGGGCGTCGAAGGGGAAGGCCGATCCCAAGCTGGCGCAGCGGGTGCTCGAAGAGAAGCTGGCGTCCTAATCCGGCGTCCGCCACGGACGCTGCGCCCGCGACTGTTGCCAGTAGGAGAGTGACGCCGCCGGCAGGCCGAAGTGGTGCTCCGCCGTTTCCTCTACCCGTCCCGGCTCGTCCCGACCGCCTTGCTGCAGCGCCTGCCGCCGCATCCGCTTCGCCAGCCCCAGCGCCTTTTCCCCCGCCGGATCGAGCCGGCGCGCGGCGGAATCCGTCGCGCCCAGCGCCTCCATCACATACTCGAACGTCAGCGCCATGTGGCGCTCGACGTCGGTGTCGGGGAGATCCCAACGACTCGTCCCGGCGATGACCTGAAACACCCACTGCCAGCTCTGGCTCTCCGTCAGATGCACCATGCCGCGAAACAGCCGCCGGTTGGTCCGGACGCTGAAGAGGGTGGGGGAGATGATGCCGTCGAGGTGCGCGTCGCTGTCGCGGTGGTCCTTCATGATGACGTCGCGCGCCTCGCGCGCGTAGGCGTCGCCCAGGTGCGTTTCGAACCGGCTTTCCCAGTACGAGTGGCCCAGCGCCACGGTGCTGCTCGTGAGCACCAGCTGGCGCGGCACAAAGAAATTGTGGGCGACCGTATCGGCCGCGAGGTGCGAGAGGTACCCGAGGCCAAAGGCGCGGAGCGGATCGGTATGCGCGAGGTCGAAGATCTCCTGGCCGACGTGCCAGGCGTGGCAATGCCGCCCCACGGGCGCGTACTTCTTTGCCATCGACGTATCGGCGGCGATGTTGCCGTACAGGAAATCATAGGGAAAGGCGCGCAGCAGGTCGGCAATGGCGGAGGGGAGCTGATGGAGGTTGGCGAGCACCGATTCGCCGAGAAAGACGTGCGTCCCGGGCGTCCAGGCATACGCCGTGTCGGGGAGCAGGAGGAGCGCAACGGCGGCGAGGAGGACCGCCGCGGCCAGACGCTTCACGAGCGCTTTCGCCGCCCTTTCAGGACCTTGCGACCCCACTGCAACATGGACAGCCCCCGCCGCACGTTCTGCATCGCGGCGGCGGCGTCGAGAGCGGTCTCTTCCACCTCCTCCTGCACGACCTCGGCGAGCGCATCGAGGTCGGTCAGCCGCTGCTCGGCGGCGTCGGCCGCGCGCACGATCCGGCGCCGGATGTCGCGCGAGCTGTCCACCAGCATCTCCGCTTCGGTCTTGATGGAGCCGATCAGCTGGCGGACGTCGGTGATCGCGGGTCCGGCGAGGTGCTTGAGCGCCAGCACGGCCGTCCGGATGCCCAGCGCGGCCACGATGCACGCGGCCGCCACGACGATCGCGGCGAGTGCGATGATGCCGAGACTGATGGCGGAGACGACGCCCACCCAGGTGGGAAGCATCAAGTAACCTCTGCGTGTGGCGGCGCGGCTGTCAACGGTGCGCTGGCCGCCGCCTCCGCCAGCAACACGCTCAGCAGCGTCGTAGCAAGAATCGCTCCCCCTCCTGCCGAACGAAAGGCCAGCTCAAAGCTCAGCGCCAGCGCGACCGCAGCGGCGCTCTGACCGACGCCATCCAGCGCGGCCGGGGGCGGCAGCACCGCGAGGGGTGGCCAGCGGCGCCCGGAGCGCAGCAGCGCCCAGCGCGCGGCCACGCGCGCGATGGCAAGCAGCAGCGCGGCGGGGACGAGCCACCAGCTGGGGATCGTGAGGATCGCGCCACAGAGGATCAGCAAGACGCCGTATACGCCGAACGACCAGCGCGGCAGCAGCCGCCGGGCACGCTGCACACACTCCGACGTAAACGCCGGAGCCCGGCTGGCGAGCAGGGCTCCGGCGACGGCGCAGAGAATGAAAGGAGAGAGCCGCGTGGCGAGGCCCCAGCCCGCGCCCGCCAGGACGACGGCCACGACTTCCAGCCGCGG
>JAUYMC010000392.1 GCA_030699545.1 Gemmatimonadales bacterium
CGGTGCGCTGACGGTGCGGGGGCCGGCGCCGTGCCCGATCATGCGTTTGAAGGGCCGCTGGCGCTGGCACGTGCTGGTGAAAGCGGCGGAGCCGCGCGTGCTCGGCCGCGTCGTGCGCGCGTGGCGGGCGAAGGCGCACCGGGCGGTGATCGTCGATCGCGACCCGGTCTCGCTCTTGTGAAAGCGCTTTCCCTTCGGGTATTTTCCCCGGCCTGTGAGCCGTCCGCGCTTCCAGTACCGGCCCCCCAACTTCGACGCTCCGCCACTCGCCGGCATGCCGGAGGCCCGGTTCGCGCCGGCGCCCGCAGACGGCGTCCTGCCTGACGGCTTCTTTTCGACGACGAACCTGCCGACGTACGTGCGGCTCCCACACGGCTGGCGGCGGCCGCGCCTGCCGCGGATGGACTGCGTGATCGTCCACCAGGGCGCCCAGGACGATCTCGTCGTCACCGAACCCCGGCGCGTGCGCGCGGGGGAGCGACTGGTGGTGGCCGCCACGGAAGACGGCAGCGAAGGCGTCTTCGTCCATGCCGAGGGTTTCCTCGGCGGCCGGCACAGCGCCAACGAGTTCCGCTTCATGCAGACGGAAGTGTCGCGCGAGCGGCCGGTGGACTACAGCGTGCTGGCGCAGCTGCTCGGGGAGGAAAAGGAGCGCGGCGGCAACGTGCTGTGGGTGATCGGTCCGGCGCTGGTCCATGCGCGCGCGCGCGAGGACATGATCTGGTTCATCGAGAACGGGTTCGTGGGCGCGCTGCTCGGCGGCAACGCCGTGGCCGTGCACGATCTCGAAGCGGCGATCTTCGGCACGACCCTCGGCATGTCGAGCTCGGGGGAAGGGGTGGAGGGGGGTCATGCGCTGCACATGCGGGCGATCAATGCGATCCGCCGCGCGGGATCGATCGAGGCCGCGGTGCGCCAGAAGATCGTGACGGGCGGCATCATGCACGCCCTCGTGACGCACGGCATTCCGTACGTGCTCGCCGGCTCGATCCGCGACGACGGGCCGCTGCCCGACGTCATTCCCGACACGCTGCAGGCGCAGGATGCCATGCGCGCGTATACCGCGACCGCGACGTTCGCCGTCTTCGTGGCGACGGCGCTGCACGCGATCGCGGTGGGCAACATGCTGCCGGCGTTCGTGGATTCCAGCGTGCCGGAGGACGTGCGGCCGCTGACTACCGTGTGCGTGGATCAGACGGAGTTCGTCGTCAACAAGCTGCGCGACCGCGGCACGCATCAGGCGTACGGCGTCGTCACCAACGCGCAGGACTTCATGCATGTCCTGCGGTTCTACGTGGAGCGATGGCAGCAGGCCCCCCGGGTCCCGACGAGCGCGCCGGCTTCCCGCTAGCGGCGCCGGCGCCGGGGCAGGGGGCGGGCTGGGCCAAGCTCGCCGCCGCCGTCCGCGCCGAAGTCCCGCCCGGAGAGATCGAGACGATCTATCTCTTTCCTCCGATCAAGCGGCAGGGGCGCGAGTGGGGCACGGCGGTGGTCACCCGGCGCAGCGCGTCGCCGGAAGGGCGGTTGCGCGTCTACACCGCTCAGTACATGCTCATCGTCCGCGGCAAGGAGCGAGGCCAGGCCAAGATGGACGTCCGGGAGGTCGCGCTCAGTCCGGCGGAGGTGCTCGCGCAGGTGATGCAGGCGACGGTGGATCGCGGCGGCGAGACGGTCCCGCCGCTCGAGCTGGGACCGGGCGTGTGGTATGACGGTTGACGGCCAGGCCTTGCTCGACGCGTTCCGCCGCCACCTGTCGAGTCACAATCTGCCGGTGACGCAGCAGCGGCTGGCGGTGGCGGAGGCGGTGTTCCTCTCCGGCGCGCATCTGTCCGCCGAGGAGATCGCGGCGCGGGCGGCGGCCCGGGGAACGGCGGTCGGGACGGCGACGGTCTATCGCACGCTCGACTTGCTGGTCAAGAGCGGGCTCGCCCGGGAGCACGATTTCGGCGACGGCTTCAAGCGGTATGAGCCCGGCAGCGGCAAGCAGCCGCACGAGCATTGCATCTGCTCGTCGTGCGGCGCGGTGACGGAGTTTTCCAACGACCGCCTGGAGCGGATGATCGCCTTGCTCGCCGAGGAGGTGGAGTTCCGTCCGCATCATCACCGGCTCGAGGTGTACGGGTTGTGCCGGAGCTGTCAGCAGTCCAACCCTTTAGCGCGCGCGAGGTAGCGGGTTGATCGACTCACGGATGTTCATTCCCACCAAGGCCTTTTTGACGAAGGGCGTTGGCCGGCACAAGGAGAAGCTCACCAGTTTCGAGATGGCGCTGCGGGACGCGCATCTCGCCAACTTCAACCTCGTCCGGGTGAGCTCGATCTTCCCGCCCCACTGCGAATTGGTGGACCGCGAGGAAGGGCTGAGCATGCTCAAGCCCGGCCAGGTGCTGTTCACCGTGGTCGCGGAATCGGCGACCAATGAGCCGAGCCGGCTCGTGGCGGCCTCGATCGGGCTCGCCCTGCCGGCCGATCCCTCCCACCACGGCTACATCTCCGAGCACCACAGCTACGGCCAGAACGAAGTCACCGCCGGCGAGTACGCCGAGGATCTGGCGGCCTCGATGCTCGGCACCGTGCTCGGCGTCCCGTTCGACCCGGAGAAGGCGTGGGACGAGCGGCGCGAACAATGGCTGCTCTCGGGCGAAATCGTCCGCACGATGAACGTGACGTCCACCGCGGAGTGCGGACAGGACGCCCGCTGGACCACCGTCGTGTCGGCGGTCGCCTTCTGCGGATAGCGTGAACGAGCCGCAGGTCTCCCTCGCCGTCGCCTTCAGCGCCGGTGTGCTCAGCTTCCTCTCGCCCTGCGTCCTGCCGCTGATTCCCAGCTACGTCGGCTTCCTGACGGGAATGTCGGCGGACGAGCTGCAGGAGGGGGGAGCCCGCCGCGCCACCGCCGTCCTGCATGGCCTCTGGTTCGTCGCCGGCTTCTCCCTCGTGTTCGTTCTGCTCGGCGCCGCCGCTTCGGCGCTCGGCAGCCTGTTGCGCGACTACCAGCACTGGCTGGGCCGCATCGGCGGCGTCCTGATCATCCTGTTCGGACTCTACCTGCTCGGCATCGTGCGGCCGGCGTTCCTGATGCGCGAACGGCGCATCCAGCTGTCGCGCAAACCACTCGGCTATTTCGGCTCGGGCGTCGTGGGGTTCACGTTCGGCGCCGCCTGGACGCCGTGCATCGGCCCCATCCTGGGCGGCATTTTGACCCTGGCGGCCACCAGCCACGCGCTGGGCGAAGGGATGGCGCTGCTGGCGGTGTACGCGCTCGGCCTGGCCGTGCCGTTCCTGCTCACGGCCGTCGCCCTCGACCGGTTCCTGGTGTGGTTCCAGAAGTTCCGGCCCTATCTGGTGTGGGTGGACCGGGTGGCCGGGGTGATGCTCATCCTCCTCGGCATTCTCCTTGTCACGGACCGCTTTACGCTGCTCGCCGGGTATCTCCAGGGCGTCACGCCGGAGTTCCTGCGACGCCGCCTGTAGAACCTGCCCGGGCTCCGCGGGGTACCCATCTGCTGTTCCCAGCTCGCTCCCTATCAAGAGAGGCTCTGCATGAAGCGTTCGATCCGCCTGGTATTCGCCGCGCTGGCGAGCGTTGCGGTCCTGGCCGGGACGGCCTGTAACCGCGGGGACGATAGCGGCCAGTCGGCCGACTCGACGGCCCGCGACCTCACGCTGGCGCCCGCCGAATCCACGGCCGCCATGCGCGACGTGCCCGCGACGCCTCCTGCGGCGCCGCCGCGGACCGCGCCGCCGC
>JAUYMC010000022.1 GCA_030699545.1 Gemmatimonadales bacterium
AGCAGTGGCGATGAGCGCTGTTCCTCCCGTTCCTCCGGTGCAGGAGTTCTTCTCGATCGGGGAAGTCTGCCAGCTGACCGATCTGAAGCCTCACGTGCTGCGGTACTGGGAGAGCCAGTTTCGATTCCTGAATCCGGCCAAGAACCGCTCCGGCAACCGCGTGTACCAGCGGCGCGAAATCGAGCTGATCATGCTCGTGAAGCATCTGCTGTACACGGAGAAGTACACGATCGAGGGGGCGCGCCAGAAGATCGAGCAGTACCGCCGCTCCGGGGAGCTGAAGCCGGAGGCGCGGCGGGCGCTCGCGACCGAAACGGTCAGGGAACTGCGCGCCGAGCTGAAGTCGGTCTTGGGCATTCTGGAGGGGAACGCGCCGCCGAATGGCCCCGCCGGACAGCGCTGACGTGCAGCTTACGGTCGTCATCCCCGCCTACCAGGCGGGCGCCACCATCGGCGACGTCGTCACGCGAGCGCGGGCCGCCGTACCCGCCGCCGCGATCACCGTGGTGGACGACGGGTCCACCGATGCGACGGCCGCGGCGGCGCGAGCCGCGGGCGCGTCGCTCGTCAGTCACCCCCGCAATCGCGGGAAGGGCGTGGCGCTCGGCACGGGGATTGCCCAGGCACTCGACAGCGGCGCCGCCGTCATCGTGACCCTCGATGCCGACGGCCAGCACGCACCCGAGAGCATTCCGACCGTGGCCGGCCCGGTGCTCGCCGGTGCGGCCGACATCGCGTTGGGAGCGCGGCCGCGGATCCGGCCGATGCCGCTGCGGCGCCAGCTCACGAATTGGGTGTCGGCGCGCCTCGTCGGCGTGTCCGACGCACAGACGGGGTTCAGAGCCTTCACGGCGGAGGTCGCACGCCGGATCCGCCCGGCCGAACGTCATTATGATTTCGAAACGGCCTTTCTGCTCGACGCCCTGGCGGCGGGCTACCGGGTGACCTCCGTGCCGATTCCGACGGTGTACATCGCGGGCGCCCGGAGTCACTTCCGCCCCTGGGCGGATACCTGGCGCCTGGCGCGGGTGTTCTCGCGCCACGCGCGCCGCATCCTCGGCTGGAGCGCATGAGCAAGATCCCCGATACGGTACCGCCCCCCTCGCCCGCTCAGCCCAGGGGCTCGAGCGAGGGGTTGCGCATCCTCGTCTCAAACGACGACGGCATTCTCGCGCCCGGCATCGGGCTGCTGGCGGAGGTCTGCTCGGCCGTCGGCCAGGTGACCGTCGTCGCGCCGGATCGGGAGCAGAGCGGCACGTCGCATTCGCTGACGCTGCACCGGCCGCTGCGGGCGCACCGGCGCCCCGACGGCGCGTTTCAGGTGGACGGCACGCCCACCGACTGCGTGCTGCTCGCGCTCGGTGCCCTCATGCCCGAAGGGCCCAACTGGGTGATTTCCGGCGTGAACCACGGCCCCAACATGGGCGAGGACGTGCTCTATTCGGGTACGGTCGCGGCGGCGATGGAGGGACTCGCGGCCGGGATCCCGAGCATCGCGGTCTCCTACGGCAGCTTCGATCTCGAGCATCTCGAAAGCCATCGCGCGGGCCTCGAGCGCATCATTCAGCGGATCGTCAAGGTCGAGAACTTCCCCGGCGAAACGCTGCTCAATATCAACCTCCCCCCGATTCCCGGCGACGAGGTCAAAGGCGTGAAGGTCACGAACCTCGGCAGCCGCGTGTTTCACGAGGAAATCGCCAAAATGAAGGACCCGTGGGGACGGGAGATCCATTGGATCGGTGGTGGGCACGTCACCTGGTCGGGCGGCGCCGATTCGGATTTCCAGGCGGTGAGGGACGGGTACATCTCGGTGACCCCGCTGCACGTGGACCTCACCAATTACAAGCTGTTGGAGGTCGTGCAGAAGTGGAATCTCGGCCAGTGAGCCGGGATACGTACGGGGGATATCGCGCGCGGCTCGTTGAGACCCTGCGGGCACAGGGCATTCGCGACCTTGCCGTGCTGCGCGCCGTTTCCACGACGCCACGCCACCTGTTCGTCCCCGAGGCGGTACGCCACCGGGCCTACGAGGACGCCGCCCTGCCGATCGGCAACGGGCAGACGATCTCGCAGCCGTTCACGCAGGCCCGCTACCTCGAGACGCTGGAGCTGAAGGGGAATGAGCGCGTACTGGAGATCGGCACGGGCTCGGGCTATCAGACCGCGCTGCTCGGAGCGCTCGTGAGCCAGGTGTTCTCGATCGAGCGGGTGCGCGCGCTCGCCGAGACCGCCCAGGCCGCGCTGAAGGCGGCGGGCGTCGGGAATGCGTCGCTGCTCGTGGGGGATGGGACGCTGGGCTGGAGCGCCTACGCCCCCTATCACGCGATTCTCGTGGCGGCGGGCGGACCGGAAGTGCCGCCGCCGCTCCTCGAGCAGCTGGCGCCCCGGGGTCGCATGATCATCCCACTCGGCGTCCACGGAGCGCAGACGCTCACGCTCGTGCGCCGGACGGCGGCGGGTGTGGAGACCATGGAGATCGGGAAGGCGCGGTTTGTCCCGCTCGTCGGCGAGCACGGCTTTGATGCTTGAGCGCCGGCGCTGGGTGGTTCGGGGTCGCGTGCAGGGCGTCGGGTTCCGCTGGTTCGTCGGACGGGAGGCCAAACGCCTGGGGGTGGGTGGATTCGTGCGCAATCTTCCGGACGGAACGGTTGAAGTGGTGTCTCAAGGGACGGAGCAGCAGCTCGACGCGCTCGAGGAGGTGCTGGCCCGCGGTCCGCGTATGGCGCGGGTCGATGCCGTGGACCGACTTCACGTTCCACTGGAGCTTGAAGTCCCCCCAGCGTTCGCCATCGAATGACGCGCGCACTCGACGATCTCAAGCGCACGATCCGCGACGTGCGGAATTTCCCCAAGCCGGGGATCGTCTTTCGCGACATCACCCCCGTGCTGCTCGATCCCGGCCTCTTCGCCGCGACGATCAGCTTGATGTCCGAACCCTATCGGGACGAACGCATCTCGCGGGTGGTGTCAATCGAGTCGCGCGGCTTCCTGTTCGGCGCGCCGATCGCGCTGGAGCTCGGCGCCGGCCTCGTGCCGATTCGGAAACCGGGCAAGTTGCCGGCGGCCGCGCAGCGGGTGGAGTACGCGCTCGAGTACGGGACCGACGCGTTGGAGATGCATCACGACGCGGTCGGGGCAGGGGATCGCGTGCTCGTGGTGGACGACGTGCTCGCGACCGGGGGCACGGCGGCGGCGGCCGCGCATTTGATCGCGGGGACGGGCGGGACGCTCGTGGGATACACCTTCCTGATCGAGCTCGACGCGCTGAAGGGGCGGGAAAAGCTCCACAGCAAGCGTGTCGAGGCCTTGCTGCACTACACGTAACTCACCTAGATTTCGCGGCTTACGCGAGCGCCCCTGTAGCTCAGGTGGATAGAGCAGCGGTTTCCTAAACCGTTGGCCGGGTGTTCGAGTCACCCCAGGGGCACTGGGGGCGGCGAGGCGGACGAACGATTCGAGGGGATTCGGAAAGCCATGGCTACGCACACGGCGGCACCTCCCGCAAGACCAGCGACACAGGTCGAGCCTTTCCTCGAGCGGGCGCGCGCGTGGGTGGGTGCGCACCGGCGCCTCGCCACGTGGGTCGTGGCCGCGCTCGTGGTCGGCGTGGTGCTGGTGGTGTGGACGCTGTCGTCGAACAGGCGCAGCGAAGGTATCGCGAGCCGGCAGCTGCAGGGCGCCCGGTACGCCTTCGAAAGTCAAAACCTGCCCCTCGCCGCCAGCGAGCTGGCCCGGATCGTCGAGAACTACTCGGGTACGCACGCCGCCCAAGAGGCGCGGCTCCTGCTCGCGCAGGTTCGCCTGCAGCAAGGGCAGCCGCAGCAGGCCGTGGAGGTGCTGCGGGACTTTGCGCCCGGGGCCTCGAACGCCTATGCCGCGCAGGCCTATGGGCTGCTGGGGGCCTCCTACGAGAACCTGGGGCGCCCCAGGGAGGCCGCAGAGGCCTACCAGGAAGGTGCCGACGAGGCACGCATGGACTTCCTCAAGGGCCAGATGCTGTCGGATGCGGGACGGGCGTGGACGGCCGCGGGGGACACGGCCCGGGCGGTGGCGGCCTACCGCCGGATCGTCGATCAGCTACCGGAGACGGGTGTTGTCACCGAAGCGAAGGTGCGTCTGGGTGAGCTCACCAAGGGCGCACCGTGACGCCACCATACTTCGTATAATAGATGTTATGTTAAGTAGCGCTGTGTGTGAATGTGGACAAGCGGCCTACGTGACCACACCCCGAAACACCATCCGCCCCTCCCCAACAAGCCAGACATCCTCGTAACGACCGCCCGTGCCCTTGCCAGCCCGGATGGTCAACTCGCGTCCGCTGCGCGTGTGGATGTGGATGGGCAGTTCGCCCAATCCCCATTCCGCGAGCGCGCAGGCCGCCGCCACTGCCCCGGTGCCGCAGGCCAATGTCTCCCCCTCGACCCCTCGTTCGTAGGTCCGCATCGCCCACCCGGCGGCGATCTGGGCGATGAAGTTCACGTTCGCGCCAGCGGGCCCAAGCGCCGAGTCATTCCGGAGCGCCCGGCCGCGGCCCGGGAGATCGATGCCTTCCAGGTCGCCCACGACCACCACCAGGTGCGGCACCCCCACGATGCCTAACGCCGCCTGGCGCTCGCCCTCCGCCAGCCGTAGACCCGCCACTGCGCGAGGAGCCTCGACGGGCGCGAGGTTCAGCTCGGCGCACCCCGGCCCGGATACGCGGCTCCGGTAGGTGCCGGCATCGGTCTCCAGAGTCAGGCCGTCGGCGGCGCCGAGGCTGAGGTAGACGGCCAGCGTGGTACTGCACAGCGCCGCGTTGCCGCACATTGCCGCGTGGGAGCCGTCGGAGTTGTAATAGATCATGCGGGCGGCGCCCGGCGACGAACCCGGTGCGACGAAGACCAAGCCGTCGGCGCCAATGCCGGTGCCGCGTGCGCAGACTGCCCGGATGTCTTCAGGGGTCCATTCGGCGGGACCGGAGACCCGGCCGTCGACCATGACGAAGTCGTTCCCCGACCCCGTCATCTTGTAGATCGGCAGGCCGGCTAAATGCGGCCGAACCAGACCATGAGTCGCAGGCGCGGCACTTTCCAGATCGCCTCGCGCACGATGGCCCGATTCATTTTGCTCGTCCCCTCGGCCCGGTCCACGAACACGATGGGGATTTCCGTCAGCTTGAACCCTTTTCGCCATGCGCGGACGCTCATCTCGATTTGAAAGGCGTAGCCGTTGGAGCCCACCTGCGCCAGATCGACCGTCTCGAGGACTCGCCTGCGAAAGCACTTGAACCCGCCGGTGAGATCCCAGATCCGCAGTCCGGTGATCCAGCGAGCATAGACGTTGGCAAAGTACGATAGCATCAAGCGGCTCATCGGCCAATTGACGATCGTCACCTTCCCCTGCAGGTAGCGCGAGCCCAGCACCACATCGGCGTGTTCGATCGCCGTGAGAAACTCCTTTAAGTGATTCGGGTCGTGGGAGAAGTCCGCATCCATCTCGAAGATGTAGTCGTACCCCCGCTCCAAGGCCCAGCGGAACCCCGCGATGTAGGCGGTGCCGAGCCCCTGCTTCCCTGCCCGGTGGATCGTGTGGACGCGCGGGTTAGCCGCGGCGAACTCATCCGCCATGGGGCCTGTGCCGTCGGGCGAATTGTCGTCGACGACCAGCACCTCGAGCCGCGGGTCCTGCGCCAGCACCTGGGGGACGATCAGCGGAAGGTTGACCGCCTCGTTGTACGTCGGAATGACGACCAGCGCGCGCTCAGCCACGCCGTCTCCGCTCCAGCACCGGCGGCACGATGAACGACGCCAGAATCAGCAACAACGTGATCAGACCGATGGCCTTCCCCGTCGCGTACGCGTTCGAGTGATACGTGAGGTCTACCGTCTTCGCACCCGGCGGCACGCGCACGACCAGCAACGCGTGGTCCCCGCGGAACAGCGGGGCCGCCCGGCCATCCACACTGGCCCGCCAGTCGAGGTACCAGTTCTCCGAGACGAGCACATAGCTCGAGTCGGTCGGCGCGGGGTCAAGGGCGATCGACAGAGCGCCCGGACGCCACGCGGTCACGGTGCCGCGCGCCGCGATGGCCGCAGGCCACGACGTGACTGGAGGCGGATTCACCGGCGCGTCCAGGGGGAGCAGAACGACGCGGTCGTAGCCGGGCATGCGTGGATCGGCGAGCGTCGGCGGAATGGCCTCGTCGTCAACCTTGGCGGCCGCGGGAACCACGCGGACGTACGGCGGCGCGGTGTCGGCCTCGTACAGATAGCCGCGTGTGGCGGCCGCCGTCTGTACGGGGCCAAGCACTCGATGAAAGCCGGGTACCGCGCCACTGTCGGGTAGCAGCAGGAACCGGACGGCCAGCAGATCCCAGAGCCGCGTCGAGGCAAGGAGGTAGCGCCACTCGTTGCGTCCGCCGAGCAGCTCGTCGTAATAGCGCAGCTCCTGTCCCTGATATCCGAGCACCTGCGGAATGCCGTGCGCCATCAGGACGTTATGCGGGTAGACGCCCACATCGAGCACGCGGAACGGTTTGGGCTCTGCCTGGAGGCGTGTCACGATGGGATCGGGGCGATACAACCCCTCCGCCGGCGGGTCGGAATACACCCAGAAGCGGCGGCCGTCGCGCCAGAGGTCGAGCCCCACGATGAGCGGCAGCCCGAGCGCGAACGCGAGGGCGGGCACGCGACCGCGGAGCAGCCCGAGCGCGAGCAGCGCCAGAGCCGCCAGGGCGATCGCGCCGATCAGGGCCGAGAGGCGAATCGCCCCGCCCAGGGCGACCGCTGCGTCCGCTCGACCCTGGAAGACGGGCGCCATGCCGACGGCGAGGCGGCCGAATATTCCCGTCAGGCCGAGCAATGCGACCACGCCCGCGGCGATGAGCCAGGCGCGGACGTGCCGTCCCCCCTCGCCGCGCTCGAGGCGATGCACGCCAAAGGCGGCGAACGCCGCCGTGCAGAACGCGACGACGAAAAAGACCATTCCCGGCGCCCGCGTCTTCCGCACGTAGGGCATGATCGTCCACCAGATCCGGTAGAACGGCGTGGCGCCGCCCAGGCTGATGAGGAGAAACAGCAGGCCGATGCCGGCGAGCCACCACACCAGGCGGCGGCGCGGATCGCCGAATCCCAGCACCGCGAGGGCGATCACCGGGAGGCCCAGGTATTCCGAATGCAGCTTGAGCGGGTTCGAGCCCCAGTAGGTCTGCGCTTCGCCGGTGAATCCGGCGAGGAACAGCTCGGGCACGTGGTCCCACGGAATGCCGTACGACGTGGAGCCGCCGTAGCCGACGGAGTAGCCCCCGGCGCGCGGCGAATGCGGGATGTACTCGATGAACGGCAGAATCTGCGGCAGCGCGAGCGCGAATCCGGCGAGCACCGCGCCGAGAGCCAGCCCCAGCCGTCCCAGCCGCGGCGCCAGCGGCTCGGCGGTGCGCTCGCCGACCGTCAAGTACAGCGCGAACAGTCCCGCGGCGATGAGCGCGTAGTACGTCGCCTGGACGTGTGGGCTCAGGAGACAGAGCCCGACCGCCACCGCGACGACGGGATAACCCCACGGCCGGCGATCGCGCAGCGCCGCGACGAGGCCGATGAGCGCGAGCGGCAGCAGCGCGGAGACGAACAGCTTGCCGTCGTGTCCGGGATGGACGTATGACAGCATCAGGCCGGTGAGCTGGTAGGCCAGCGCGCCGGTGACCGCGCCCGTCCACGACACGGCGAACCGGCGCAGGAACAGATACGTCAGGAACCCGGCGAGGATGTAATGCAGGATGAACGAGAGATTCATGACGACGTGCGCCGGCAGGATGATGCGCAGCAGCGCCGTGGGGTAAAGTGTATCGCCGTGCGTCACGACGGCGATGTACGGCAACCCCCCCATGATCATCGGATTCCAGAGCGGGATGCGTCCCGTCTCCCGCCACTCGGCGGTTTCCCAGGCATCGAAGGCGTAGCCGCTCGAGTACTGGTCGCCGTGCGGCGCCGCGAGCCACTGGCCGGAGAGCATCGGCAACGCGAGGATGACGACAAAGAGCGTCACCATCCCGAGCGCGGCCAGATGCGGTCGCGCCGGGGTGTACGGGGGCGACGAGGACGATTCAGGTATCAGACATGACTCCCGCGGCCGGTTCGGGCAGCGCGATCACGACGAGACCGGCCAGCACCTCGAGCAGGGTGAGCCACAGGCGGGAGGCGATGGCCAGGATGGCGGCATCCCCTCCCCCGATCACGGGCGTGAGCACGCCGATCAGCGCCGCTTCGCGCACCAGCAGGCCGGCGGGCGCGAACACGGCGATCACGCCGGCGAGGTAGCTCCCGGTGAAGGCGGCGACGTAGAAGCCCCACGTCCCTCCGACGTCGCCGAGCAATCCCGTCGCGAGCAGCATGAACGCTGTGCCATACAGCAGCCAGGGCACCGTCAGAACCAGTGCGAACTCCACCAGCTGGTGGGGCCGCAGCTGGGACCAGACGGCCGCCAGGCCCGGGATGCGCCGGGTGACGCGCGGCAAGAGCAGGAGCCCGGCGCCGAGGCCGATGCCGATGACGAGCGCCCAGACCCACCAGCCGCTGCGCAGCACGACAGGGGTCAGGACGGCGACGACGCCGAGGCCGGTGACGAGGAGGACGACCTGCTCCAGCAGCACAGTCGCGGTGGCGGCCGTGGCGGAGACGCGATAGCGGCCGGCCATGACCGCGAGACTCGCGAACTGCCAGACGCCCCCCGGCAGGAACCGCGCGAGGTTGGCGGTGAACCAGATCTTGGCCGCCTCGAGGGCGCGCACTTGCACCGCGCACCACCGCAAGCTGGCGGTCCAGGCACCGACGAACACGGCGAGGGTGAGGAGCACGAGCCCCGCGCTGGCGACGAGCGGCAGCACGCGCCACGCGAAGTCGCGGCCCTTGATGGCCGGCCAATGAGGCGCGATCTGGCCCGCGAGGTAGTATGCCGCCCCCGCCAGGACGACCAGCTGAATGACTCGGACCCACCAGTTGCTCCGGCGGGAACCGCCGGCCGTTGCGGGAGATGCCAGGAGCGTACCTCAAAAGGGGAAAAAAAAGATATCACGCGCCGAAGGGTCGGGAAAGCGCTAAACTACGGGCACCAATGCGGATTCTCCACGTGGTGACGGCGTTCCCGCGCTCGCGCGATGACGTGATCGCCCCCTGGCTCGTGGAGCTGCTCAAGCGGCTGCGGTCGGCCGGTCATGACATCGAGGTGTTCACTTCGTCGTACCGGGGCGGCGGCGGCACGTCGTACGAAGGCATTCCCGTCCATCGGTTCCGCTACTTCCCGGCTCGGTGGGAAGATCTCACGCATGACGAAGCCACCCCCGACCGGATGCGGCGTTCCCTTCTGTATCGCCTGCTTCCCTTCTTCTACATTCTCGGCGGCATCGTCGGCATCTGGCGGCTCGTGCGCCGCCGTCCCTACGAGGTGATTCACGTCCACTGGCCGGTGCCGCACATGCTGTTCGGATGGGTGGGTCGCCTGGCGAGCCGGGGCCGTGCCCGGTTGGTGAGCACCTGGTACGGCGTCGAGCTGCGCTGGGTGCAGAGCTCGTTACCATGGCTGCGCGGTTTCGTGCGCTGGGCGCTGCGGAAGTCGGACGCGGTCACCGCGATTTCGTCCTACACGGCGCGCGAGATCGACCGGTTCGCGCGCGTGCCCGTGCGCGTGATCCCGTACACGCTCGGGTTCGCACCGCCGATCGGCCCCCGGCCGTCCCGCCCCGCCGGCACGCTGCGCATTCTGTTCGTCGGGCGGCTCGTCGAGCGGAAGGGAGTCGTGCACCTCGTCGAGGCGGTGCGCCTGCTGCCCGCGGACCTGAACGCACGACTGTCGATCATCGGGGACGGCCCTGAGCGCGAGTCGCTCGTGTCGCAGGTAGCCCGACACGGGCTGCAGGATCGCGTCACGCTCGCGGGTCGCGTTTCGGAGTCCGCCCTCCGCGCCGCTTATGCCGAGTCCGACGTCGTGGTGCTGCCGTCGATCCTCGACGCGCGGGGCGATACCGAGGGCCTGGGGGTCGTGCTGCTCGAGGCGATGAGCTATGGCGTCCCGGTGATCGGGAGCAACATCGGGGGCATCACGGACATCATCACCGACGGCGAGACGGGGGTGCTCGTGCCGCCGGGCGATCCATCGTCGCTGGCTACCGCCCT
The DNA here is from genome assembly GCA_030699545.1 of Gemmatimonadales bacterium. Classification (GTDB taxonomy): domain Bacteria; phylum Gemmatimonadota; class Gemmatimonadetes; order Gemmatimonadales; family GWC2-71-9; genus 20CM-2-65-7. The sequence goes on from JAUYMC010000022.1 coordinate 10,143, forward strand.
CACCCGTCTCGCGCGGGATCCTGCCCTCGCCGCGCGCCTGGGGGCGGCGGGCGAGGCGCGCGTCCGCTCCGCGTTCGGGTGGCCGGAAATCATGGCCCAGTGGGACGAGTGCTACGGCGCGCTAGCAGGAAGACGAATTGATACTGCCAGCGCAGCGGCAGCAGACGCCAGCCGATCTCGAGAAGGGGTCCGGTAATGCGGCGGCCGCCTCCGCCCCCTCCCCCCCCACCCCCCGAGCGCCACCGGATCGCGTGCCAGCGATCGGGTGTGACGCGCAGAACCTCGAAACCGTTCGTTGTGAACAGCCGGCGCCAGCCGGCGAGCGACAACAGGTGCTCGTTGATATCCTGCTGCGCGGTTCCCTGGTGGCCGAGCAGCGTCCAGCCGAGGAAGTCCTGGTTAGGGACCATGATGCAGAAGCGCGCCGCGGGCGTCGCGACCCGCTGCATCTCCCGCAGTCCCTGCTCCATGTCGAGAAAATGCTCGAGTGAGCCGAGGCAGGTCACGAAGTCGAACGTGGCGGCGCGGAAGGCGATGGCCTCCCCCGCCCCGACGGCGACGCGGGCACCGGGCGCGACCTGTGTGGCGAGCCGCACCGCCTGGTCGGAGAGATCGACGCCGACCGCGTCGATGCCGCGGGCGCGGGCGGCGG
>JAUYMC010000026.1 GCA_030699545.1 Gemmatimonadales bacterium
GCGCGAGATCGCGGCGGCATCCTCGGTGCGCTCGACGGCCTCGCCCGTGGCGAGCTCGCGCACGTCCGGCGCGACATCGCGCTGGACGAAGCGCCACGACAGCCACGCGAGCGCCGCGAGGACCGCCCCGTTCCGCAGAAAGAACCAGCGCGACGTGAGCCACCCGCCGATATCGGGCCTCGGCTCGTGGATCCAGGTGAAGATGTACTCGCGGCCGACGAACAGGCCGATGAACAGCACCACCGAGACGACGGTGAACGCCGCCCCCGCTTCCGCAAACCGAATCAGCACGCCGGACCAGTGGCCTTTGGCGAGCTTCTGGGTGGCGGCAAACACGACGAGTCCCTGTGCGAGCCCCGCCCAGAAGACGAAGTTCGCGTGATACGCCCACCAGGTGCGCTCGGGGTGCTCACCGATCAGTCCCAGAACGAGCACCGCCGCTCCCGCGATCGTCGCGATCGCGCCGACGAGCGCAAACCGCGCGACCGGCGCCTGGCGCGCGCGGGTGGCGAGATCGGACCGGCTGACGACGGCGTGCGCCGCGCTCATCGCGGTCCCGTTCCGCCGCGCGCGTTCAGCTGCAGGCTGCGCACGTAGTTCACGACGTCCCAGCGGTCGGTGCCGTGAATCTTGTCGCCGTAGCGCGGCATCAGGCCCCGCCCCATGCGCTGCGCGTCCACGACGAGGGCGTAGATGGCGCCGTCGCTGAGCGCGGGCCGCGCCGGATCGACGAGCGACGGCACGCCGGGGAATGGCCCGCCGCCCGCCAAGGCGACGGGTCCGTCGCCGCGACCGTTTTCTCCGTGACATACCAGGCAGAACGTGGCGTAGACCCACTGGCCGCGGTTCAACGATTCGGCCGTGCGCGTGCGCGGATTCGCGAGCCGGTCGGCCGTTGCGCGGCTGACGGGCAGCTCTCCACCGGTCACAGGCACGGTGCCCTCGACCGGAGCAATGGGACGGGCGTACGGCTTGATGTTGCGCTGATGCCGCATCGTGGAGAACCAGCCGACCTTGTGCACCACGGCGTCGGGCTCGCAGCCCGCGCACAGCAGCAGCATGACGAAGCCGGCGAGCGCTCGCCTACCCACGGCGCACCTCTTCGGCCCCGGCGCCCTTGAGGAGCGACTCGACGCTGGCCGCGGTGTCGGCGCCGGACGGGACGAAGACGCCGAACTTGTCGTTGGTGAAGCGCGGATCCCACGCGATCGTGCCCAGGCGCCGCGCGGCGAAGACGGCGTTGAAGACGATGCCGAGGATGGTGGACAGCGCCCCGAAGAGAATCGTCATCTCGAACATGATGACGACGTAGGGCGGGATCGCGCCGATCGGCTTGCCCCCCACGACCAACGGCCAGTCGTGGGACATCCACAGCGTCAGCCACGCGCCGACGGCGCAGCCCGCGATGCCGCCGACCAGCGTGAACATCCGGACGGGGCTCACCGGCTGGTCGAGCGCGTCCTCGAGCTCGTGACGCGGGATGGGCGAATAAACGGTGAAGCCGGTGTGCCCGCCGGCGCGGAGCTTATGGATCGCCTCCACGGTGGCGTCGAGGTGCCCGAAAACGCCCAGGACGCCGGGAGTCGCCGGGGGATGGAACAGCTCCCGCAGCGGCTTGGGCAGGGGCAGGCGCACGTGAGTGCTCATGCGTGTTGGCCCCCCCCCCCCGCCCCCCGTCCCGATCGGGCGGCCTGCCGCCTGGGCGGCGCGAGGACTTCCTTGACTTCGGAGATCGAGACGGCCGGGAAGTTCTTCACGAACAGCAGGAACCACATGAAGAACCAGCCGAAGCTGCCGGCCATGATGCCCCAGTCGGCCCAGGTGGGGTTGTAGACGGCATTGGCCCACGGCGCGTACGGCTCGCCGGCGAGCGACACGACGATGATCACGTAGCGCTCGAACCACATCCCGATGTTCACGAAGATCGAGATCACGAACAACGCCGTGAGGTTGGTGCGCACGCTCTTGAACCACAGCAGCAGCGGCAGGAAGGCGTTGCAGATGATCATGGTCCACGAGGCCCACCAGTACGGTCCAAACGCCCGGTACCAGAACGCCGCCCGCTCGTTGGGATTGCCCGAATACCACGCGATGAAATACTCGCAGACGTAGGCGTACCCCACGATCGAGCCCGTCAGGAGGCACAGCTTGGCGAGATTCTCGAAGTGATGGTGGGTGACCAGCTCCTCGAGATGGAACAGCCGCCGGATGGGCACGAGCAGCGTGATGACCATCGCGACGCCGGAGTAGATCGCGCCGGCGACGAAGTAGGGTGCGAAAATCGTCGCGTGCCACCCGGGGACGATGGCCATCGCGAAATCCCACGACACGACGCTGTGCACCGACAGCACCAGCGGCGTCGCGAGGGCGGCGAGATACAGATAGCCGCGCGTGTAGTGGCGCCACTGCTCGTTCGTACCCGTCCAGCCGAGCGACGTGAGGGTGTAGAGCTTCTTCCGCCACCCCGTCGCCAGATCGCGCACCGCGGCCACGTCCGGAATGAGGCCCATGATCAGGAAAACGGTCGAGACGGTGAAGTACGTCCCGATGGCGAATTCGTCCCAGATGAGCGGCGACTTGAAGTTGGGCCAGAGGCCGCGCTCGTTGGGATACGGCACGAGCCAGTAGAAGTACCACTGGCGGCCGATGTGGATCAGCGGAAACAGGCCCGCCGTCATCACGGCGAACACCGTCATCGCTTCGGCGGTGCGATACACCGCCGTGCGCCAGCCGGAACGGAAGAGGAACAGGATCGCCGAGATCAGCGTCCCCGAGTGGGCAATACCCACCCAGAAGACGAAGCAGGTGATGAAGACCGCCCAGTAGACGGGGTGCGAGTAGCCGGCGAGTCCCAATCCATAGCGCAGCAGGTACAGCAGCGTGACGATGCCGATCGCGAGCAGGAACACGGCCGCGCCGAGCAGCAGGAAGTAGCCGCGCGCGGGCGCGCCCAGCGTCCGCGCGATGGTGCGCGTGACGTAGTCGTACGTGACGCCGGAGCGACTCGGCTCAGCCATGATGCTCGGCTCCCGCCCCATGGCCGCTGTCCGGCGTGTCGACGACGCGCGCCAGATACGTGACGGCGGGCTTGGTGTTCAGTCCCGCCAGCACGTGATAGCCGCGCGGGTTGCCGGCGAGCCGGTAGACCTGCGAGCGGCGGTCGTTGAGATCGCCGAACACGATCGCCTCGGAGGGACACGACTGCG
>JAUYMC010000041.1 GCA_030699545.1 Gemmatimonadales bacterium
CTTCGGCCTCAAGGCAGCGCGCTGGCTCGGTCTCGCCACGCGGCGGGCAGATGCGCTCCTCGACCTGCGTGAGCGGGTCCTGTTCGTTCAGCTTGGTGGCGCCGCTGGCACGCTGGCCTCGGTGGGAGACGAGGGGGAACGCGTGACCCGGTACCTGGCCGAAGAGCTGGGGCTGGCGGTGCCCGACCTGCCCTGGCACGCCGAGCGCGACCGCGTGGCTGAGATCGCCGCGGCGTTGGGCGTGGTGGCTGGCTCGATGTCGAAGATCGCTGGCGACGTGCTGCTGCTCGCTCAAACGGAAGTAGGCGAGGTCGCGGAAGCTACCGCGCCGGGAAAGGGCGGCTCCTCCGCGATGCCCCAGAAGCGGAACCCGGTAGATGCAACCCTCGGGGCGGCGGCGGCGAGACTGGCCATCGGCCAGGTGCCGGTGGTGCTGTCCGCGATGTCCCAGGAGCACGAACGTGGGGCGGGTGGCTGGCAGGCTGAGTGGTCGTCGGTGCCGGACCTATTCAGGTTTACCGCCGGCTCCGTCAAGCACGTCCGCGCGACGATCGCCGGGTTGCAGGTGGACCCGGCGCGGATGCGGGCGAACCTCAACCAGCAGGAAGGTCTCCCCTTGGCCGAGTCACTCACCATGGCTCTTGCCCGCGTGCTGGGACGCCCCGAGGCCTACCGGCTGGTGCAGGAAGCTGTTCGAGAGGCCGATCAGAGCGGGGTCGCGTTCCACGAGGCGGTGCTCCACCACGGCCAGCTGCGTGCAGCGCTCTCCGAGGAGGAGATCGAGCGAGCCCTGGATCCCGCGAGCTACCTCGGCAGTGCCGAGCTGTTCGTCGAGCGAGCGCTTGCTGGCTACCGGGTACTTCAAGCCCGTGTTACGTCCTCGTGACCTTCCAGGCCGTAGACGGCGTCCGCCACCTCGGCCGAGATGCCCTGGCGGTGCTCGTTGTCAGAAGTCTGACTCTTCGTGCATCTCGTGCCCATCGAGCGTCGCGGCCAGGAGAGGGCGCACCCGAGCCCGGACACGTTCGAGCGCAGCGCGCATGCGGTCCTCGGCGGCCCGGCCATCGCGGCGATGGCATGCCGCCAGGACGTCCTGGTGCACGTGGCGATGCTGGAGCGGCTCGTCGGCGATGGCAAAGGACGCCCGCAGGTATCGCTCGGCCGCGTCCCGCAGGCTCATCACCACGTCGTACAGCCGACGGCTGTGCGCGGCGCGGTACTGTCGGTCGTGAAAGACGCGCTCGAGGCGCAGGAACTCCAACCGGTCGTCCTCACGGCTGAGGTCCAGTCGCGAGATGCGGACGAAGTCGGCCTCCATGACCGCGAGCGTCGCGTCGTCCATGCGCTCCGCGCTCAAACGCGCGGCGAGCGGCTCGTTGACGATCCGCAGCAGGTAGATCTCTTCGAAATCTGTGAGCGAGAGTTCCGCCACCACCGCGCCCCGGTGGCGCTCGATGGTGAGCCAGCCTTCCGCCTCGAGCAGGCGGAAGGCCTCACGTACGGGCGTCCAGCTCAAGCCAAGCTGCCGCGAGATCTCCTCCTGGCGCAGGCGCTGCCCCGGAGCGAGCGTTCCACTCACAATGGCCTGGCGGAGGAGCGCTGCCACGAAGTCCTGTTTCGTCGTGTAGCCGGCTCGTGCCACCGAAATCAGCGGGGTGAGGTCGGGAATTCCGTTTCGGGAGCTACGCTCTTGCTCTCGCGCCGGCCGCGTTCCAACCGCGGTCGAGCCCGCGTTCACTGTCACTGACGGGGCCCTCCAACGTACTCGTCTTGTCGTTTCGTCGCCTGAACGCGCTCTGCATCCCCTCCCGATACTGCGCCCGTCCGTTTGTGGACTATATATAAACGCGGACGGGACGGCGGGGGCTTTATCGACCCACCCCCGTCACGGGCGAGTGATCGCCGCCGGTCCAGCGGCTGATGACGACCTTGCTTTCCGTGTAGAAGCGGATCCCGTCCCGTCCCTGCGGGTGCAGGACGCCAAAAAAAGATCGCTTGGCGCCGCTGAACGGAAAGTACGCCATCGGCGCGGCTACTCCAACGTTGATCCCGACGTTGCCGGTCTCGACCTGGTAGCGGAACGCACGCGCCGCCGCGCCGCTCTGGGTAAAGATGGAGGCAGCGTTGCCGTACTCGCCCGCGTTGATCCGCTCGATCGCCTCGTCCAGGCTGCTGACGCCCGAGACGCCGACTACTGGCCCGAAAACCTCTTCGCGGTACAGGCGCATGCTCGGCTTGACGTTGTCCAGGACCGTTGGACCGACAAAGTAGCCCTTCGGCCGCTCGGCCACGAACACGTGGCGCCCGTCGAGCACCGGGGTGGCCCCTTCCTCAATCCCGCTGCCGATCGCCCCGAAGATGCGCGTGCGCGCCGCCGCGGAGACCACCGGGCCCATGTCGATACCCGGTTGGAGCCCATCGCCCACCTTGATCAGCTTTGCCGCCTCGGCCACGCGCTCGACGGTCTCACCATGGGCTGAGCCCACGGGCATGATCAGCGAGTTCGCTAGACAGCGCTGGCCCGCTGCGCCAAAGCAGGAGTTCATGATGGTTGAGAGGTACGTGTCATAGTCAACGTCGGGCATGACCACGATCGCGTTCTTGGCGCCGCCGGAGGCCTGGACGCGCTTCCCGCTCGCGGACGC
>JAUYMC010000042.1 GCA_030699545.1 Gemmatimonadales bacterium
CCGGCTCCTTGCCCGTCGACGTCTTGATGAAATCGGCGCCGGCCATCATCGCGACCATGCTGGCGCGCGCCACGTTGGTGAGGGTCGCAAGCTCGCCCGTCCCCAGAATGACCTTCATGTGCGCCGGCCCGCAGGCGTCGCGGAACGCGCGCACTTCGCTGTACAGCGCGTCCCAGTCACCAGTCAGCACATGGGCGCGGGTGATGACGATGTCGATCTCCTGCGCGCCGGCCGCGACGGACGCCTGGACTTCTTCGAGCCGCTGCGCGAACGGATTGAGGCCGGCGGGAAACCCGGTGGAGACCGCGGCGACGGGAATGCCGGACCCCGCAAGCGCCTGCACGGCCGTCGGCACGAGCGCGTGATAGACGCACACCGCGCCGACCGTGATGTCGAGGTGCGCGACGCCCAAGGTCTCCAACAAGTCGGAGCGGACGGGGCGGCGGGCCTTGGCGCACAGGCGGATGACGTTCCCGGGGGTGTCGTCGCCCTGGAGCGTCGTGAGGTCCATGCAGGTGATCGCCCGCAGCAGCCACGCCGCCTGCCATTCCTTCTTGACGGTGCGCCGTGTGATGAGCGTCGCCGCGCGGCGCTCGACCGCACTGCGGTTGACGCGCAGCGCGCGCACGACGTCGAGGTCGAGCGGCAGGCCGGGGTTGCGCTGCTCCCGTTCCGGCGGGCGCGCCTCATGGGGGGGGCGCGACGGCGCGGGCATCACGGCCGGGCGGAGACGCTCGGAGGTGGTAGTGGACTTCATGACTTCGCGGACATTGTGACCCGCGCCCGCAAAAGTCAATCAACGCACGCCCGCTCCGCGGCGGCAGGCGGCGACGGCCATCGGATCCGACGCACGCGCGCATTGGCTTGCGCGCTCCTCGTGGGACGCCAGCAGCGTGGCGATCTCTTCGCCCAGTGCGTGAAAGCACCCCATGCCGCCCGGCTCCCCCGCGACGACGCGACAGAAGGCGAGGGCGGTGTCGGTGGTCGCCGTCCAGTCCACGAGCGCTTTCGCGGCGCCGACGTAGCACGCCGACCGGTACGCCGCGCTGCCCAGCTGGCACAGCTCGGCGGTCTTGCGCGAGTTGCGGAGGGTGTACGCCGTGGCATCGCGGCCGAGGCTCTGGTAGCAGACGGGGCGCATGTGCGGCGGCGCGCGATCGCAGACCGTGGCGGCCTCGCCGATGTTCCCCCCGTTCAAATGCAGGATGACCGACGTCTGCATCTGATAACAGGCGTGCAGGTACTTCTCCGCCATGATCGAACAGGGGTACAGCGGCTCGGCGGGATCGATGGCGGTGAACGCTGCGTGATGATGCGCACCGGCATCGCGGGACGCCAGCTCGGTCGCGGGGTGATGCGGCGCCGTCGCATTGATCACGTTCTCCATAAAGGCGCCGCCGTAACACGACTCGCGGTCCCAGCCGTCACGCAGCAGGTCACAATCGGTGAGCGCGCGCGGCAGATCGTGCTCGTGGAACATCGTGAGCCCGTGCCCCATGCCGTGGACGCATTGGAACAGGACCCAGCGGCTCGCGCCGGGGCTCTTGAACGGCTGGCACAGCGCTTCGACCTCGGTCGCGCTCACCGCTTCGCGCGACTCGAAATACGCCTGAATCACGCCGTGCCGGCAGCCGGACGAGTAGCCGTCGCCGCAGGCGGCGAAGGTCGCCGCGATGTCGGGCGACAGGCTGAAGGCTTCGATGCCGACGCCGTGCGCGTATTCGTGCGCGTGCTCGGCGATGTCGCGGTTGGCGGAGGCGAGCGAATCGAGCGCCGCGGCGGCGGCCGCGACGCCGTGTTGCGTCAGGCGCTCCGAGAGGAAGCGCCGGTAGCAGGCGGTCCGCTCCGTGCCGCTCCGCGCCTCGCAGGGATGCGCCGGCGTGGACGGGCCGGGGCCGCCGGCGAGCCGCGCCGCGCCAAAGCCCGCCGCGGCGAGTCCCACACCGACGATCAGGAGATGCTTGAGTGGCGGCATGCTGAACTCTAATGTGCTTGCCAGAGACGTTCCAGGTTCCTAATCTTGGGCCGTGTCCTCACGGGCTTCCCGCGTCCTCGTGGTCGCCGACGCGCACCTGGGCCAGGTGCCGCCCGCCGTCACCACCGCTTTCCATCAGTTCCTGGATGAGGTCCCGCAACCGGGGGACCACCTGCTCCTCACCGGCGACCTGTTCGACTTCTGGTTCGAGTATCCCACCGTGATCCCCCGCAAGCACTTTGCCAGCGTCGCCAAGCTGCAGGCGGTGCGCGCCCGGGGGATTCCGGTCACGTTCGTGGGCGGCAACCACGACCGGTGGGGCGGCTCCTTCTTCCGGAACGATCTCGAGATCGCGTTCTATGCCGGCGAAGCCGAGCTGGAGCTGGCTGGGCGACGGGCGTTCGTCGCGCATGGCGACGGGCTGACGGAGCAGCACTGGTCCGGAGCGTTGATGCACCGCTTCACTCGGCATCCCGTGACGATTGCGCTGTTTCGCCTCCTGCACCCGACGATCGGCTTCTGGATCGCCGACCTCTTCTCGCGCCATCTCGCCGACACTACCAAGGATCGCGCCGTGCTCGATCGGGCGGCGGAGGCGCAGCAGCGGTGGGCCGCCGATTTCCTCGAGCGCCGGCCGGACATCGCGCTCGTGATCATGGCGCACACCCACCGGCCCCGCGTCGACCGATGGCCGGATGGGCGAATCTACCTGAATCCCGGCGCGTTTCTGGACGGCGGTCGCTATGCGGTGGTGAGCGGTGCGGGGGTGGAGCTGCGCCAGTTTACAGCGGCACCACTTCAACCAGCTTGATTTTTGCCCCCAAAAAGCGCGCGCCCACTTTCCGGAAGTGCGGCTCGTCGTCCGACACCACAAAGCGATGATCGTGCGAGCCGCCCCCGGTGGCGAGCAGCCCGGCGGCCGCCAGCTGCTCGGCCACGGCTTGCGCGGTCTCCTCGGCCGAAT
>JAUYMC010000047.1 GCA_030699545.1 Gemmatimonadales bacterium
AGCAGGTGCTCATTCGTCTCGAGCAGCGTGTCCACCTTGCCGCAGTCGTACCACCCCGTGACCTCGCCCACCACCAGCCGCTTGCCGTTATCGACCATGTACTGAAACGCGTCGGTCAGGTAATACTCGCCGCCTTTGCCCGCCGCGCTCTTCATCACGTGGGCGATGCCGTCGAACAGCGTCCGCCAGTCCTTGATGTAATAGAGACCGATGTTGGCGAGCTTGGAGATCGGCGTGTCGGGCTTCTCCACGATCTTCCGCATGTAGCCGCGCTCATCGGTGACGATCACGCCGAAGCGCTGGTAGTCCTCGACTTCCTTCGCCCAGAGGATGCCGTCGGCTGTTGAGTCGCGCACGATCGACAGGTCGGCGTCGAACAGCGTGTCCACGAAGATGATCATGACGGGCCCGTCCACGAACGGCCGGGCGAGATCGATCGCGCCCGCGGTGCCGTCAAGCGTTTTCTGCTCGACAAAGCGCGCCGGGATCTTGTAGTGCGTCGTCACGTACTGCTCGACCTGATCCTTGAGATGGCCGGTGATGACGATCAACTCCTCGAGATCGAGGCCGCTCACCGTATCCATCACGTAATCCATGACGGGACGGCCGGCGACTTTGACGAGCGGCTTGGGGACGCGCTTGGTGAGCGGCAGGAGGCGCGTGCCCTTCCCCGCCAGGGGGACGATCACCTTCATGCGGGAGGGAGGAGAGGGGGGGGGAGGGGGGGGGGAACGCGGCCGTAGCGGTCCTGCAAGCGAACGATGTCGTCGATCTCCGGCGTGGAGGCTTCGAGGAGGTCGGTGGACACTATCGCCTCGAATTGATGGATGACCTTGGGCCGGACATGGAACGACTCGCCCTGGCGCATGCGCCGCTCGATCAGCGTTTCTCCCTCCTTCAGCCGCAACACGATTTCCCCCGTCATCACGTAGATCGATTCATCCTTCTTATTGTGGTACTGCAGGCTCAGCACGTGTCCGGCGTCGATGTGCAGGATCTTGCCGACGTAGCGGTCGGTCTTGGCCCAGATGATCTCATAGCCCCATGGCTTGGGAACCCGGTACGGGAGCTCGGTCACGGGAGGCTCAGCTTCAGCGACGATGGCAACGTCACGCACGCCGTCACGCAGACCCCACACCCGACACAGCCTTCGGGCTTCAGCACGGGCCGGCCGCGGTCGTCGAGGGCCAGCGCCGTCTCGCCCACGGGGCAGGCGCGCGCGCAGACGCCGCAGCTCTGGCCCTGGAACGTGATGCACCGCTCGGGATCGAGCTCCAGCACCCCCATGCGGATGCCCCGCCAGCCGGTTTCCGGCTTGACGAGGGCGCCGGTTTCGCACGCGGCGGCGCACGGCATGTCCACGCAGACGACGCACGCCTGCAGCGATGGGTCGATGTAGGGAGTCCCGGCGGCGAGGCCGGCGCTGGGCGGCGCCTTGATGATGGCGTGGACGGGACAGACGTCGATGCAGTCACCGCAGCGCGTGCAGGCGCTGACGAACGTGACCTCGGGCGCGGCCCCCGGCGGCCGGAACCACCGCTTCGGCGCGACGCGGTCTTCGGTGTAGACCGCCAGCTCGTTCAAGAGGCGACCGACCGTGTCCTCCAGGAACCGCCGGCGGTCGGACACCACGTTTCCCGCTTCCCCCTTCCCCTTTCCCGGCATTTAAAAGGTCGGCTCCATGGAAACCTGCCACCGGAACGCCAGGCGGTCCGTGTCGCGGGTATCGAAATCGGCGGCGTAGTTATAGCGATTGACGACGAAGGGGAACTCGAAGCGCATCGTCCAGCCCAGATCGCCGAGGCGGTGGCGCGTGAGGATGCCCGCGCCGGCGTCGTACAGCGTGGTGGACCAGCGCCCCGCCGGCGAGGCCGGAATGGCGAGCGGGTCGACGAGCCCCACATCGGCGAAGGCTTCGACGGCGATCGGCCCCCAGATCGCTTTCACCGCCTCGAGGTTGAGCGAGACCGCCCAACGGCCGCCGTAGAACTGCGCGAAGCCGCGCAGGTTGGCGTTGCCGGGGGCGTGATAGTGGAAGTCCTGGCGCGCTAACAGCGACCCGCGGCTGCGCAGCAGGGGATTGGTGAACGTCTCGTAGGGGTCCGCGCCCGCGAGCGGGATGCGGCGCTGGCGGGGCGGCGGGTTCTCGGCGAGATAGCCGCCGGCGAACAGCCGTACCCCGATGGCCGAGCCGAGCCAGAAGGGCCCGCGCACGCTGATCTCGCCGGTGCCGCGCAGGAACGGCTCGACGTCGTAGCGGTTGTCCGAGACGATGCCGACGCCCGGGAAGCGGTAGACGAGGCCGGCCCGCGTGCCGAGTCGCGCGCGCCACAGGCCGCCCTTGTGGCGGAAGGTCGAGGAGATCCACGGCCCCCCTTCGATGGTGCCGGCGTCGTCCCAGTAGCGGCGGTCGAGGTAGTCGAGATTGGTCGTGGCCATCCACACCGCATCGAACCCAACCCTCTTGTCGGCGCCAAAAACGAGGTTGTCGCGCCGCGAGTGGTCGGTGCTGAAGGCGGCACCGGTGCGGCCTTCGACGTGCCAGGCCGCCAGGCTCACGTTGCCGCGCGGGATGGGGTGGGTGACGGGGTTCTTGAAGCGGACGTAGGCGCCGAAGCGCTGATCGACATCGGGACCGGTGGCGATCGTGAGCAGCGCGAGGTTCTGCTCGAAGCGGCCGAGGTAGTTCTCGCGGATACGAAAGCCGTAGATGCCGCCGCCGTGGTCGCTGTACCAGGCGACGGGGAGGACGCCGGTGGCGATGCGGTGGCGCCGGGACGGATCGCGCATGGGGTCGTCGAGGTAGACGACGCGGGAGCTGCGTCCGCGCACGCCGCGTTTCTCCCGGTTGTTGAGCACGTTCCAGTCGTGGGCGCGGAGCCGCGGGTCGAGCATCAGCGTACCGGGCTCGTGGTCGGTGATGAAGACGACCCGCTCGACCTGCGCATGCCCCACCGAGCGCGCGTAGATTTCCTCGTCGTCGCCGATCTCGACGGGCATCCAGCCGTCGCCCAGCCGTTCGATCGTGACGGTGGTGCGCCACATCCCCTTGCCGCCGGGCTCGAGGCGCCGCTCGACGCTTTTCAGGCGGTAGTCGATCAGGGGTGTGCCGTGCAGCCACTGGGCGAACAGCCAGCCCAGGTCTTTCTTCGAGACGTGCTCCGCCACCGACCGGAACGCTCCTTCGTCCACGTGCTTGAGGCGCCAGCGGGCGTAGTAGGTGCGCAGGATGTCACGCATGGTCGAGTCGCCCACGATGTAGCGCAGCTGGTCGAAGAACATCTGCGCCTTCGAGTAGATCATCGTGTTGTAGGTAATGAAGTCGCGGTAGCGCTCGCTGACCATCGAGACGGGCTCGCTCCAGCGCTCGATGTCCCAGAAGAGGATGTTGGCGGCCACGTTGTGATAGGCGGGGGGCTGGCCCTGCGTCTCGAAGAACCACGCCGACTGGAAGCTGGTGAAGCCTTCGTCGAGCCATCCTTCGCGCCATTCGTTGTTCGCCAGGATGCCCATCGTGTAGTTGTGGCCGACTTCGTGGACGATGAGTCCCTGACTCGCGCCGCCGTTCATCACCAGCATCGGGAACTCGGTGCCGCCGCTCTCGATGCGGTGGACATTGGTGATCTGCGGCCAGGCGAACTTACCGAAGAGGTCGTCGAGCCAGCGCAGCGCGTTGACGGTACGCCGGACCGCGATGCCCCCGCCCCACGTCGCGCTGTCTTCCGGGAGATAGAGGACGCGGACGACGACGTCGTTGAAGCGGCCTTCTTCGTACTTGTAGTCGGGATTCAGCGAAAAGGCGAAGTGGTGGACGGAATCTGCATAAAACCTCAGGCACTTTCGACCGGTTTCGACGCTGCCGCAGCGGTGCGCGGTGCGCGGTGCGCGGTACCAAGCGCGCTGATAATCGATGCGCAGAGACGGATCGACTTTCGCTTTTTCCCAGCCGGGGTCGCCTTCGACGGCAACGCCGGTCGCCCCAATGACCTGATCAGCCGGTAGATCGAGTGTGACGTCGTAGCTCGCGAACTCGCCGTAGAACTCCCCGGCGGGATAGAGTGGGTGTTCCTGCCAGCCGAGTTTGTCGTAGACGACGACTTTGGGATACCACTGGGCGAAGTCGAAGCGGCGTTCGTGGCGGCCCTGGCGCCGCGGGAGAGTCGATGGCCGCGCCTGCCAGTCGATCTCGACGACGAGCGAGTCCCCCGGCGGCAGGGGTCGCGGCAGGGTCCAGTGGGCGACGGTGGAGTCGGGCGCGAAGGGGTAGGTCGGGGTTTGGGGCTCGCCCATCACGGTAGACGACGTGATGCGTTCGTAGGCGTAGTGCGGGTCCTTCAGGTATTGGAAGCGGATCCGCTGTTCGGCCGAGTCCGCCTGGGCCCAGCGGGAGCCGGGGCGGAAGGCGTTGAGGTATTGGTGGACGGCGAAGTCGCGCAGGGTATCGGGCGACTGGTTGTAGTAGCGGATGCGGGCGCGGCCCGTGAGGACGCCGGTGGACTCGGCCAGGGAGGCCGAGATCTGGTAGGCGACCCGCTGCTGCCAGTAGGTCGTGTCGGGGGTGGTGGCTCCCAGGGCGAGGAGCAGCGCGAGCATGGGGGAATCTCGCGTCGAATGGTCCGGACTCGCAAGAACAGATTGTCCGGACACTTCGAATCGTCACCCGGGGCCGCGCGGCGGTCTACGACGTGCTCGAAAGTCTGTCGATCATCGAGCCGACCCGTCCCATCCTCAGCCGCGCCGCCCAACCCCTCCCGCTCACGCTTCGCACCCTCGACGCCCTCCATCTCGCGACCGCCCTCGCGTGGCGCGAGCACGCGGGGGACGCCGGGGACGCCGGGGACGCCGGGGACGCCATCGTGCTGGCGACGCATGACGAACAACTCGGCGCCGCGGCCAGAGCCCTCGGCTTCAGGACAGTGGGACGTGATCGCGCGGAAACCCGCTCTTAGCCCAGCAGCTCGAACCCCGCCGTGATGAAGTCCTGGTCGAACGCGAACGCGGCCCGCAGCCCCTCCTGCCGCATTACCTCGAAGCTGACGGCATCGGTGAGCGAGAAGCGCTGGTCGGCAAACCGGGCGAGCCAGCGCTCGAGCGCGTCGCGGATCAGCGCTGTGGAGGTGTCGAGCCAGCGGTAGGCCGGATCGTCCAGCAGCTGCGCGACATGGCGGCGCGCCAACTCCCCCCCGCGCGCGCGGCGCAGCAGCGTGTGGAGCTCCCCGAGCACGAGTGTCGTCCCCACCCAGCGACCCTGCCGCGCGAGAAACCGCCGCCCGATGGCGACCGCCGCCGCGTGATTCTGGTCGCGCGGATGCACCAGCGCGAGCAGCGCGCTGGTATCAACGAGCGCGTCGGAACTCGTCCGCGAGCGCGTCGGTGAGGTAGCCGTCGTGACGCTCCGAAAGGTCCGCCGGAATGGCCGCATCGTCGCCGAACGCGCCGATCAGCGATTCGAACGCCCACCCCGGCGCCCGCTCCGCCAACGCCTGCTGCGCAAACGTCCGCAACCCGCGACGCAGGACCTCGGCGCGGGCCAAGCCCGTGCGCCGCGCGACCTCCTCCAGGAGGGCGCGGTCGGCCTCGTCGAGATAGGCCTGAACGGGTTCGCGAACGCGGCGGGGCATGTGTGAATGTATGCCATACATGTATATCATGCAATATCAGCAGGTACACCCGTGTGCGTTGTTAGGCGCTCATCCGCATAGAAAGGAGGGCGGTCCTCGCCGCCTGTGCCGCTACACTCGTCCTCCATCTTCACCTGGAGGACCCATGCTGCAACGCATTCTCACCGCCCTCGCCCTCGCCGCGCTGATGCTCGCGGCGGCCTGCGGCGACCGCACGCCGGTGAGCCCACCCACCGCGGGTGACTCGGGGCTGGCGGCCGTTACGCCGTCCGCCCAGCCGGCCGTCCCCCCCGAGCGCCTCGCGCGCTTCGTCGCCCGCGCGCTCGCGAACCCGGCGTTTCGCGCCTACGTCAAGGCGCAGCTCGACGCCTCGCCGTATCGTGAGCACAAGCTGCACTTCCAAACATTCCTCGGCGCGAACGGCGGGCGCGCCGTCCGGCAGATCGCCGCCGAGAACGGCGCCACCGAATCGGCCGTGACCGACGACGCCGCCCGCGCGATCGCGCTCGAGATCTACCTCCCCGTCCCCGAGCACCGCGCCGCCTGGATCGGCGACGACCGGGTGCTCGTCGCGACGGCGCTGACCGACAAGGAAGCCCCCGTCGCCTTCGACACGCGCGGCCGGCGGCAGGTGCTCGACCCCGATGTCCCGCCGGCCACGCCCGTCATCGCGCTCGTGCCGGTCGAAACCGATTTCGGGCCCGGGCCCCAGCGCCAGATGTGCTACGAAGACTGCGGCTCGGGCTCCGGAGACGGCGGCACGACGACCACGCCGCCGCCCGGCCTGTACCTCACCAAATCCCATCTGGTGCAAACATTTGAAGGCTGGTTGAAAGGCTCCCCCGAGATTGAGGTCCACATCCTCGGCCAGAAGGGCCAGACCGACTCGCTCATTTCGTACCAGTGCGCGGGGGAGCACGCGGGAGGGCCGTACGCCTTCAATCAGGACGGCAAGGACTGGTCGGGACAGGTGCTCCTGTTCTCCAAGCAGCAGATCGAGGCGTACAACACCGCGCACCCCGGACAGAGCGTTCGCGTGTTCTTCGTGGAAGATGATGACACAGCCTGCTCCATTCGAACGGATCCGGATCGCTTTCAGCGACTGATCTTCTCCGTGGACAGCGCGTACAACCGATTCACGGGCGGCAACGACTCCAGCACGGTGGTCCGCAAGTACTTCGGCTACGCAAAGGTGGCATACAACGTGTTCCAGCGACTCGCCTCGTGGATCAAGAGCAACGATGAGCTGATCGGGAACGCCGTCGAGGACCGCATCGTCGGGGCCTTCTATCCCGGATACAACTGGTTCATCAAGGGCGAATACACGATCACCTACGGCTGGATCAACCTGGTGATGTACTGACATGCGGACACTGGCGGCGGCCGTTCTCACATTCTTCGCTGTGCTCCCGGGCATGGCCGCCGCACAGTGGCATCTTGGCATCGAACTGTCCTCGTCGCGCTACGGCGGGACGGCCCACGATACGACTGGAACCGGCCCGCCGTACGCCGGCCCCGGCGGCGGAACCGGACTCGGCATCCGGGTGGACAAGTCGGTCGCGAACGTGCGCGTTTCGCTGCGCGCTTCATATAGCACGGCGGGATTCAAACTCAGCGGCGAAGGAATCGATTTTTCCGACAAGTCGACGGGTGACGTCCTCGAAGCCGTGTTACTCTTCGGAATACGGGTCGGAGGGATCGGGCCGAGCGGAGCGGCACGAGTAGAACTGGGGCCCGCCCTCCACCTGTGGAACCTCAGTGGGGAGGTCAGAGACCGGATCGGCGCGGTCGGAGCGCTCGCCTATGAGTGGCCGATTGCCGGACGTGTCTCAGGAGCCGTCCGGCTCGAGGGAATGATCTCGCGATCGTGGTTTGAGGCTGTCGACCTGCCCCCTGAATACGAACGGCGCGCCACTCGGCGCGCCGCCGTCTCCCTCGGCCTGCGCTACCGCCTCTAGTCCTTCCGCTTGACTCGGAAATCCCGGATGAAAATCTTGTCGAGTGGGGCGACGGCGCTCGCGGCAACGGCAACCAGGACGGCGAGCAGGATCTTCATGGCTACTCCCCCGTGAGCATGCGGCGCTGGATCGCCGTCAGTCTCCGTCTTACCGATCCATCGAGGATCCGGTCGCCCACCCGCACCACTACCCCCCCCAAAATCCTGGGGTCCGCGCGGAAATGCGCCCGCACCTCGCGGCCCAGCGCCTTGGTCAGCCGGTCCACGATCTGTTGCTGCGCCTTCGCGTCGGGTTCGCTCGACAGCGTCACCCCCGCGTGGACGCGGTTGAGCTTCGTATCGAGCAGGCTCTGATACTCCTGCGCGATCTCCGCGAACAGCCCCTGCCGGCCGCGCCGCACCACCGCCTGGAGAAACCGCACGAACTCCGCCGGCGCCTCCCCCTTCAGCGCGCGCTCGAGAATCCGCCCCTTGACCGCCTTCGATACCCGCGGCGACTGGAGCGCCGTCGCGATGCGCTCGTCGGCCTGAATGGCCCCCGCCACGGCATCGAGCACGTCCCCATAATTGGCTCCGGCGGCGAACAGCGCCTCGGCGTAATTGCGGGCGATGGTGACGCTCTTCACCGCTGTTGCTCCAGCCCGGCGAGGAACTCGGTCACGAGCCGGCGGTTCGCGTCGGTGTCGAGATTCGCCTCGATGACGCGCGACGCCGCGGCGATCGACAGCTCCACCGCCTCGCGCCGCAGCGCCTGGAGCGCCTTCTCCTTCTCGGCGTCGATGTCTTTGCGCGCCCGCGTCAGCAGCGCCTCGTACTCCTCGCGCGCTTTGGCGAGCAGCGTTTCGCGCTCTTTTTGCGACAGCGACTTCGCCTTGGCGAGGATGTCCTGCGCCTCGGTGCGCGCCGCGGCGATCTGCTGCTTGTGCTCCTCCAGCAGCCGCTGCGCCT
>JAUYMC010000057.1 GCA_030699545.1 Gemmatimonadales bacterium
GCCCCTCCGGTGATCAGAATGACTTTTTGTGCGGTCGTGGCCATGTCTCACTCCTGGATGGGGGCGACGACGAGGGCGCCCGGGTAGTTGATGGAAGACGCGAGGTTGGGGCCGTTGCTGGCGATCAGGTCGTAGGCGCCCGGCTCGTCGGCGTCGACGACGAGATCCATGGCATCGGAAGTTCTGCGCTGCACGAGCACGGTCAGGCGCTTGCCGTCCTCCCGACGGAACATGATCTCCGTCGAGGACATGAATCGGCCCGCCAAGTACACGACCCACGATTCGCCGGCGATCACCTGCCGCGGCTCGATGCCAGTCACCTCGGGCGGCGCAGTGACGCCGTCGATGCCGCAGAACTGTCCGACCTCACCGTCGAGCACGAGCCGGAGATAGCGCTGCTCCAAGATCGCCCAGTACTGGTGAAGGCTCGGGTTGTCGCTGTGGACGGGCGGCCAGTCGATCTCGGGAAACAAGAGCGCCGCGGTGCACTTTTGGATCTCGGGTCCCATCGCCAGAAAATCGGCGTCGGCCATCTGGGGCGAGGCACCCGACGCACGGACGCACTCGCACAGCGCGTCGTCGAGGCCAGCGAGATCGTCGCGCGTCGTCGGCAGCACGAGCTGGAGATGGGGGAGGGGGAGTCGGCGAAACTGCTCTCCGAGCTTCTTGCGCGCGAGCGCCCCTTTCTTCGTGTCCTCGAACAGGCCCGCTCGCATGGCGAGCACGCCCAGCGTGACGCCCCCGGCACCGATGATGATGAGCTTGCCGATCATCGTGGCCTCCGACGGCGGGCGGGAAGATTGGAGCCGCGGGCTTGGGCGGTCCAGCGAGGGTCCAGGCCGCCGCGCTCGAGGTAGCCGTCGTACGCGGTGATGCCGGCCGTGCGTGCCTCGGAGATCCAGTCCTCCGACGGGTCCACCGGGCCCTCTGGCGTCAGGTACAGCGCGTGATACTCGTACGCGCCTTGCGGAACGACGATGATCTCCGTCGGCACGTCGAACAACTCCTCGACGATGGCCGCTTCGCATGCGGCCGCGTCGCCGCACGAAAACTCCTTGCGCGCGAGCATGTCGCTGATCCCCCAAAACGCCTGCTCGGGCGTGTTGGCATCCTCGGCGCTCGGAGGATTGTAGACGAGGCCCATGTCCCACATGCTCCAGGGGACATCCATGCCGCCGTTGGCCATCGCGTTGACGACGTAGCGGTTGTCCTCCTTGAGCACGTTGAGCGCCCGCGTGATCAGGCGCCTCGTGGCCTCGCCCGGAGGAGAGTGCAGGTTGAGCGTGACGATCATCGCCGCACCCTCCTGGCCATGCGTTCGTGGATCCGGCTCATAGCTCGAGTCCTTGAACGACGGTGAAGAGGCTGTCGGCCGGGCTCTCGAAGCACACCGACTTGGCGTTTTGCGGGATCTCGACGATGTCGGTGCCGAGCTCGCCGGCGCCGGTGTTGATCGTGATGCCTCCGATCGGCGGGAGCGCGGACCCGTCCTGGTTGTCGGGGCTCCACACTGCGGTGGCTGGCGCACCCGCTGCCTCACCCAGGACCTGCAGCGTGCGCGCGCCATCGCCGATCCGGACGCACCGCATGGGGCCCGGGGGCGACGCTTCCGGGAAGTAGAGCGCTTGCGTGAAACGGCCCGTGGCGTGCCCGATGGGCACCGACGTCGCCCACGCCGAGGCCACGATGTACACGTCGACACGCAAGTCGTCGTACTGCGGCGGCCGGGGATCCGCCGAGGCCGGATCCGGCGCCATCAGATCCACGAAAAGGTTGGTCGTCGGACCCACGGCCAGGTCCACGGCCGTTCCCGCATCGATCAAGATCTCACGAAGCCGCGATGGGTACTCGTTCCACTGGACGCGAACCTTGTAGTAGGAGACCTGGCGACCGATCGCGCCCGCGAGCTGGGCGTCGTTCGGTACCGGCTGTCCAGGCGAGCGGATCAGCTCCTTGGCCCACACCGTCACCGCCCAAAACGTCGGGTGGATCGTCGGGCCCGGCGCCAGCAAGCGCCCGCCCGCGCCCCCGTTCGGACCCATCGCGCGACCACGGCCCACCGGCACGTACTGGCGTACCGTCGGCAAGAACGGCTGGTCCACGAAGAACAGGTCCGCGGTCTGCGGTACCGCCAGCGCGGCGCCCGGGAACGGCCCGGCGAGTACCTGACTCGGCAGCTGATACACGCCGTAGGGCGCGCCCTGGAGCCCGACCGACGCCGGCGCACCCGCGGCGGCCGTGCGTGGCGGCGCCACGACTTGCTGACCACCGGAGCCACCGTGCCGGAGGCGATTGCGCGAGGGCACCCGCCGATTCATGGCGCGAGCTCCCTCGTGGCTGGTGGCGAATGCTTCATGCTCGGCGGTCGGATGGGGAAAGGTGGGCCCGGCGGTTTCCCCACCTCCGCCGGGCGCGAGCGATCAGCGTCTTCCGCGACGGACCCGGCGCGGACGCCGGCGGTTGCCGGCACGGCACGGGTTGCATGGGTTGGCCATCGTGCCCGCTCCATCCAGGCTGCACTCGAAGCAGCACGGGTCGTCTGGATCGCAACCCGGTACCGGTCCGGGCTGAGGGAAGTGCGGCAGCCGAGGTGCCGGCGAAACGTGGCAGTCCTCGTCGTCGTCACAGCACGGCCAGGGCGGCTGGCGCATGTCTGGCGGCGGGAAGTACTCCGGGCACTCCGGACACGGAGGGCATTCGCCGGGCGGCGGGCACTCAGGGCACTCGCCCGGCGGCACGCACTGACCCGTGACCGGGTCGAGCAGGTAGTTGGGCGGACACTGCACGCAGCGGCCGTCGGGCGAAGTCCAGTACCCGGGCGGGCAGCTCGGGCAGTCCTGCGGTGGCGGGCACTCGGGGCACGTCATGCACTGGCCCGTCGCCGTGTCGAGGTACGTCCCCGGTGGGCACGTCGGGCAACGTCCCGGCGGCGGCGGCTCGTAGTCGGGCGGAGGCGGACGCCTGACTGGCGGCTCCTTGCACAGCGGCATCTGCAGCGGCGTGCTCGACCAGGGCACCGCCACCATGACCGTTCCGCTTTGCTCGTCGACGTCGAGGATATCGACCGGGGTGCCGTTGAGCGACGGATCCGTGCACTGTTGCAGGGTGGGCGGCGTGGTCGTCGCGTCGACGCAGCACTCCACCTTCGGATCGACACCCGTGGGCGGCACGTCCTTCGGGATGAGTCCAGCGGGCGGCAGATCGCACACCGGAAGCGTCGCGGTCACGTCGCCACCGACGTCGAACGAGACGACCATCTGACCGTTCTGCTCGAAGGGCTGGCTCGCCATGACGGGCGTGCCGTGCAGCGCATCGGTCGTGTCGCTGCACTCGATCATGCCGGTGAACGTCAGGCCGTTGTGCTCGAACGACCCCATGCGGACGCAGCACGTCGAGGGCGTCCCTTGTTGATCGGGGCACGCCGGTAGGCGCCAGCACTTCTCGGTGAACGTCGGATGGCAGACGGTGACCAAGCCTTCTTGCTCGTGCACGGCCTGGATCTGCACCTCGAGTCCGTGCAGCGGATGGTTGCCGCCGGTGGTCTGCGGATCACAGGTCAGGTAGGCACCCTGGCCATCGACGAACACGCAGCATCCGGCACCGATCGCGTCGTTCAGCGACCATGTGTTGCCGGGTCCGGTCGGGGCTGCGCTGATCGTGCCCGACCGCGCGTGCTGACCCATGGCGCGACTTTGGTTGCGAACACGCCCCAAGCGCTCGGTCCCACACCGGGGCAGCCACCCCTTCCAACCGTCGGGCACGCCCGCTTGGGGCACGACCCACACCTGGTACAGGACCTGACCCTGCGACTGCTTTTGGCCGCCGATCTTGGCGAGGTAGTACGCGCCCTTGAGCTTGGCGTACCACCCTTTTTTCGTTTTACGCACGCACGCCGCCGGGCCGGATCCAACACGATTGGCGCGTCGATTGGCGATCGGGGCGAACCGCGGTGAGGTTGGCGGCGGCGAGAACTGGATGCTGTCGGGTCGCACGGTCATGGGATTGCGTCGCATGGGGCTCCTGGTCGTTGGGTTGCCGGTAGGTTTGAGCGGATCGTCTCCGCCGGGGAGCACGATTTTGTGGGCCACGCACTTCTTGTGCTCGTAGTCCCACACTTTGCCTTCGGGGCACCGCTTCTTTCGCGTGATCACTGGAAACGCAATGCGGCGACCGACGCTGATCGGGAAGGCGGGGACCTGGATCTTCTGCGCGCCGACGCTGGCCCATGTCTGTCCGGTCGTCGGATCTCGGTGGACCGAGTTGATCTGCGCGGGGCGGCCGTGGAGCTCGGGCATCGCCGAGCACTCCCACCGGTTCGTCCCGGTGTTGACGTAGCAGCCAGCACCTGGATTGCCTGAGCGCTGGCGCTCGTGCTGCGAACGCGGCCCGAAGTCGCACTTGACGGTACCGTTCTCAAGGCGACAACTCGCCCCGCCGATGGTCCTGCGGGCCAATGCCCGCGATCTGGCACGATCCTGAGCCACTCGCCCGCGTCCTCCTCTGGAAAAGAGAGCGGGGGAACGGGACGGCATGCGCCGCCCCGCACTCCCCCGTCCGGCCTACATGGCCGGGATGGCGCCGGCGGCCGGCTGCCCGTAGACGCCCGGCTGCAGACCGATGGCGGTCGGCAGGCCCGGGTAGCAGCTGTTCCAGCTCTGCTGGAACGTACCGAACAGCACGCCGTTGATGAACGGCGCCTGGCTCGGGTTGCCGATCGACGCGAACGTCAACGTCATCGGGCTCTGGTTCGAGACGCAGCCCCAATCCACCGGGCAGAAGCACTCGATGGTGTTGTAGGCGGCGAAGTCGAACGACGCGGCGTTGCGAGCGATGTCCGCACCGCCGCTCGAGATGCGCAGGACCTCGATCTCGTCGGGCTGGTTGAACGACCGGATGCCGGCCACGTAGTACAACCCGCCGTTGTTGGGCGAGATGACGATCGTGGTCGCGGTACCCGCGGGGCTATTCGCCTGAACGCGGAAACCGAGAGGCGTGTAGTTCTGCTGGATGATCTGGTAAGGATTCACCAGCGCCTGCGGCGGAACCCATGGGGCGTTCTGAGGAAGCCCGGGGTTCAGGTCGTTGTTCGGTCCGTACTGGCTGCCGTACTGACCGGTTCCGTAGCCGCCCGAAGGAGGCCACGGGCTCGCCTGGCAGGCACCCACGGACATCGGATCTCCGTAGGCCGCCCGGCGGATGTTGCCACCGAGCGCGCGCTGTTGTTGGGCGAGCTGAGCGGCGTGGATGTTTCGACGCAGCGTTTCCGTCATCATGGTCTTCGTTACCTTCCTGTTCGGTCCTTGTTCTTGGGTTGCTTCTCGATGAGGGGCTTGCCCTCGCTTCGGGGTTTGTCAGCTCGCCCAGGTGTCAGCTTCTAGAGGGCTAGTCGCGCGTCCTGAGACGACCCCGAAGAGCTCGTCAGGTGGTCTGTTGGCCCGCTTCGGTCGCGGCCTTGTTGATCCGGTTCATGTTCAGGTCGTAGAAAAACATGTCGCCGAGCTGGGCGCCGAGGACGGACAGTCCCGAGACCGCGGCGTACTCGGCCAGGTACGTGAAGCGACCGAGCCAGCCGGAGAGCGCGACACTGGCGACCAGGACCGTCGCGGGCACCGCGAACGGCACTCCCCACAACGTGCCGGGCTTCATGCTCGGGTAGCGTTCCTTGTCCTGCTTGTGCCCCTCGACGTACGGAGAGCCTTGATCCCAGCTCCCGAGGCCCGCGGCGCGGAAGCCCGCATTCGGATCATCCGGCGTCAGCCCCTTCCAGTCCTCCCAGATGTCGTCGTCCTCGGCCTTGAACCACCCGTTCATGCCGCCGAACAGACCGCCGGAGATGAAGCTGTCCAGTGCGCCCCACCCCTTTTGCATGTTCGTCAGCGCCCCCTCCTCGGCCGTGTTGAGGTAGCGGTTGCGCCACGTGTTGGCGACGTCGGCCGCATCTCTCGGGGATTGAGTGGCGAGCTGCTGCATGTCGTTGAAGAACCGATCTGGAGTCATGGTGGTGCTCGTTCCGTGAATCCCACGCATGGGATTGTCCTTGCGCGCGCGGGCGCAGTTTTGGGTTGCTTGAACAATCCGCGCAGCGCAGCGCGGTCACCTGCTGAGCCTCAACCACACGGATTTTCGAAAGTCCACGATTTTTTTGTGATCACGGGCGCGGCGCTGGCTGGCGCTCCTCATGTGGGGCGCATGCCGTGAGATCTAGGGTCGAATCACGCTCACGCGATGCCGCGCGTCTTCTCTACGTCCCCGCGCAGGACATCACGCGAGCGAAAGCCCTACACCACGCGAAGACACTTGTGTCGCACAATGCCCGTCTAAACACGCGAAAACGCGACAAAGTGTTGGAGGGCCGTCTTCACGTGTGCCTTCGCGGGCCGCTTCACATGGTGTTTCCCGACTTTTTCGCGTGTCGCACACACGGTTTCGCAAACGCGTGGCGTTGATTTCGCCGCGTGCGGGACTAGAAGGTGGCCCATGACCACCGACACACAGACGCCGAGCACAGAGCCCGCCGCCGACCCGACTCCGGCCAACGTCCAGCCGGTCGATGTCGAGCTCGAGTACAAGCATGACCACCACATCTCTGGATCCGCGGAGTACCCGGTCGAGGAGGCGTTGCACGCCAAGACCGAGGAGAATCTCGTTCCGGGCCTGTGGCGCGTCTACGTCTTCCGCAAGCACCCCGATCCCATCACCGTCAACTGCATCACGCTCAAGGGCGTGAACACCGAACACGAGATGCCGAGCAACCTCGATGCCGAGGAACTCGAGCGCGCGATCTTGTCGGTCTGCCACCGCAACGCCTCGGAGCGGGGCACGCGGTGCGGGTTCCTCGTGCGCTATTGCCACAAGATGCCCCCTGGACAGCGCTCCAAGAAACGAGAAGTCAGCTTCGAGCTGAGTCCTTCCGCTTCGCGGCCGTCCACAGAGCGCGCGCCCAGCCCGGCTGATTCCATGCCTGCGCAGGAGCGCTGGAACCGACAGGCTGACGCCTGGGAGGCGAGCGCCACCGGCCACGGCTCATCCGGCACGCCGTTCCAGGACACGCACTCTCCCTTCGCACGCCACGACCCTCCGTCATCCTGGCGCGACAACTTCCCCCCGTCGTCGGGGGACCCCGCGCGCCGGTACGACCCCGATGACGAGGCGAGTCGCAACTACCAGCACGCGCTCGCCAACCGCCGACGGCACATGTTCTCGGGCGACATGTTGCCGTTCAGACCCGACCAGATGTCGGGTGATGCGCAAAAGACCTACATGGATTCGATCCTGCCTTTCCAGATCGTCAACAACGCAAACAACCTCGCGTACCAAGCCTTCGCGGCGGCGTTCGACATGATGTCCTCAGCCAGCCACGAGACCCAGCGGCTGCACTCGATCCAGACCGCGCAGATGCTCGACGAGCGTAAGCAGCTCATGGAGATGCTGATGCACCAAAACCGAGTCGAGGTGGAGAACCGCGAGTACCGGTCGCAGCAGCAGCGCGAGGGCCACCAAGCCTATCTCGAGGCCCTGCGCCTGCGCGGCGACCAGGCGCAGCGCGAGCTCGCGTACGAGCGCACGTCGATGCACAACCAGTTCCAGATCGGCGAGGCGCAGCGCATGCTGTTCGAGCAGCAGGAGAAACACAAGAACGAGCAGACCGACACCTTTCGTCGAGAGATCGCGCGCAGCCTTCCCACCGCCGCGCTCCAAGGCCTCGGGCTTTTTCTCGACTACTTCGGCCAACAAAAGCTGGGCGCGGGCGCCCGCGCGGCAGGAACGGTCGTCGGCGACCTGTTGTCGCATGCCACCGGTCGTGGCGGTCCCCAAGGGGGGCAGGCCGGACCTCCGCCCGGATTCCAAGCTGGCCCGCCGCCTGGATTCCAGGCTGGCCCCCACGCGCCACCGAGACCCACTCCGCGCCCGACGCCTCCGCCCATCGTCGACGCCGATGCGCCGCGGCCCTCGATCCCGCGCCGGACGATCCGCATCCGCGACGTCGCCACCGACGAGGAGATCTCGACCAGTCCGGTACGCTCGCTGTGTCGCATGGTCGACCTCGCGTTCTCCCAAGCGGATCGTGAGCGAATGCAGTCCATCCTGCTCCCCGATGAGTGGGGTTCCCTCGAGCGAGCGTTGCGCGAGACGACCGACCAAGCGTGCGTGACCGGCCTGGCCGGCGTCATGTTGTCCATCGCGCGGGACGAGCAGCGCAAGGTCGCCATGCTCTCAGCGCTTTCGCCGGGTCAGCGCGAACTGTTCGAGAAGATCGGCGCGTGGG
>JAUYMC010000061.1 GCA_030699545.1 Gemmatimonadales bacterium
CAGCGTCCTGCTCGTCGAGGGCCTGGCCAGCGGGCAACTCCACGCCCGCGTTGTACCGCTCGTATCGCCTCATCAGCTTCCGGTGGTTGTGGAGTTCCAGACCCCTCATGGCGGTCTCCTTCTCGGTGTCTTGTTTACCCCTCGTCGCCGGCGTCCGGCGTCCGCGCCCCGCGCGGCTGCATGATCCTCAACAGCGCGTCCACGTCGCGCTCGAGCTCGAGCAGGCGCGGGCGCCACTTCTCGCCTAGCTCGCGGGTGACGTGGTCGAGCGCCGCCTGTAGCTCGGCGACGCGCGCGGCCAGGTGCGCGGTCACGCTGTCTCCGTTTCGGTCGAGCATCGCTCCATCACCTCCTCGGTTGACTGCCCTCGGCCGGGGCTTCCGCCTCGGGCGCGCGCTGCGCGTGTTGGGCCTGCCTCCACCACGTGCGCGAGGCCTCGACGGCCCGGCGCAGGGACCTGTCACATAGCGAAGAGGTGCGGCGAACGCTTCGCCAGGGTCACCCACGGGGCGGAAGTGGTCCCTGTACCCCGTTCCTTCTTCTCCCAAGAACACGGCCGGAGCAGTGCTCGTGCCTTTTCGGCTGATGTACTGCTTGGAGGCTGGCGGTGTGGAGGGACCACTTTCCCCAGCAGCCACGCCAGCCCGCGGAGGACGCGGGCAAGGGCGAGCACGCGCCCGCGCCACCAGCGCCAGCACTTCTCTCCTGCCTTGGGGATCATGTAGGGCGTCCAGTGCAGGGGCTTCTGCCCGTGGCCGAACGGCTGCGGGATGCCCCACCCGCTTGCAGGCCCGTGCGCGTCGATCTGCTGGAGGAGCGTCTTGACTCGCCCGCGGAAGGCCACCACGGGCCCGTCACGGCTCGCACGGGGGAAGGTGTGAAGCTCGCCGAGCGTGTAGCTGGTGCAGTCCTGGCCGCGGAAGGCGATCCTCCCCGCGCGCGCGTTCTCCAGCCACATGAGCGCCTGCTTGGTCTTCACCTCCCGGCGCCACCGCCGGCCCCGGCCCTTGTGCGGCGCGTCCCTCCGGGTCTGGCGCTTGGACATGTCGATCCGCTCCTGAAGGGTCCACCGGTACGTGGGGATCGCGGGCGGAACGTCGGAGTTGTTGACGTGGGGTCGTTCGGTGTAGGCTTGCATCGGTCCCTCCATCGGCTTGGCCGCGGATCGGGGTTGACCGTCTCTGACGTCGGCGCCCGCTCATTACGGGCGCCGTCGTCGCTTCTACCCACCTGTGCTGTCAGTCTGACCACCACCCCGGGCGGTGTCAAGCCCATAAACCCCATTGCGTTGCGTCCACGGAAGAGATATATCTATGTGTCTAGGGGGGGCTCCCCCCCCCACCTACTCCTACTCCGGGGGTGCGCGATGGCGGAACAGCGGAAGCTCCGGAAGGTCGGCGACAGCTACGTCATGGCGGTGCCGCGCGCGGTGAGGGCTCACCTCGGCGTCAAGCACGAGGGGCTCCTGTACTGGCACCTGGTGGGGCCGCGCGAGGCGGTGTTGACTCCTCACCCGGTCCGGGTGGGCGGCAAACCGCTGGGGCTGCATCTGACGGCGGATCTTGCGGGGGCGCGGAAGCGCATCGAGGAGTTGGAGGGGAAGCTCCGGGGCCGCATCCTGTCGGAGCGGCACGAGGTCGAGAACGCGGTCTATTTGCAGGCCCTCCGGTTCTTCAACCCCACGGCGGCCAGGGTAGAGGAGACCTACCGCCTGGTGCAGGAGATCCGCGAGCGGCTCGTGCAGAGACGCCGAGGCGGGCCGCGCGGCCCGGCAACCGCGTCCGGGCCGCCGTCCGAGCCCGGTCCGGTGTCGGAAGAGAAGAATGAAGCTCCTGACGTGCCCGTGGCCTCGGCCGAGGCCGCGCGCGATCTCATCCAGGGCTCCACGTCGCCGGCAACCGCCGAAAACTAGCGCGCCCTGGTCGGTCGGGCTCGGTCTTCTACCGCCCCCGCCGCCCTACTTCCGGCCGGCCCCCCCCTCCGGCCCGCGGGAACTGTGGATATCCCCGAGGGTCCCCCGACGTGGCAGCGCCACGTCGGCGCCCGGGCTCTGCCCGGGTCGGTACCCTCAGCGGGAGGTTCATCCGCTGAGGGTACCGATCTCCCGGTGTCATGAAATGACACCGGGAGACTGGGACCCTCGGGGATATCCACAGATCCCTCGGGCCTTCATCCTCGCCTTTGGCGAGGATGAAGGTCCGAGAGGACCTGAGGGGGGGGCCGGCCGGAAGTAGGGCTCTCGGTCTACACGTGGCGCGAGGTCGAGGCCCGGCCCAGCGTCGGGGAAAGTCGCGAACACGGCCTCAGCGCGAGCGTGACGGGCTGGGCGACGTCGCCGGCCAGGTCGAGCGCAGGAGCGGCCGTGCAACGCGCGGCGGGCGCTACCCGCTACAGGTGCGTTTCCGCCCGTACTTGGACTATGGGTGGCGAGGAGATCGCCCCGCCTAGAGGCACCTGCTGGCCGCCGGCAGCGAGTTCGCCCGCCGGGATCCGGATCCGCGTGGATCCACCCGCGCGACGGCGCGCGCTTGGGCCTACAGCTTCTCGGCGCGCGCCGCCATGCAGACGCGGACCACCCCCTTTACTGGCTGACGAGCTTCGGGTCGACCGGGTAGCCGACACCCGGCACGGCGAAGTTGCCCACGGGCGCGACCGCGCGGCCGGGCTCGGGCGTCTCGGGCAGGGCCTCGAGGACCTTGTCGATGATCGCGTCCCGGATGGACGGGTCCGCCAGCAGCACGCGCTCCCGCTCCCGCTCGACCTGCTCCGGGGAGATCCCGTAGCGCGGGGCGAGGTCCTCGGCCGTGTAGCCGAGCTCACGAAGCGCCCGGATGCAGAGCGCCCGGGTCAGCACGCGGCCCCGCCCGCTGTCGCTGCCGCCCGTCACGAGCGCAAGGAGCATCTCCTGGTCGAGGGCCAGGGACTGCGGTAGGTCGCCCTGGGCCGCGCGGCGTAGCTCGGTCATCATCACCTTCCGCGCCTGGGCCAGCTGGAAGTTCTGCATGGTGGTCTCCTCCTCGGTGTCAGATGGGTTCCTCGTCGCCGGCGTCCGGCGTCCGCGCCCCGCGCGGCTGCATGATCCTCAACAGCGCGTCCACGTCGCGCTCGAGCTCGAGCAGGCGCGGGCGCCACTTCTCGCCCAGCTCGCGGGTGACGTGGTCGAGCGCCGCCTGTAGCTCGGCGACGCGCGCGGCCAGGTGCGCGGTCACGCTGTGCCCGTTCGTGTCGTGCATCGCTGCCTCCTTTCCTTCTGGCGGCTCAGGTGTCTCCTCCGTGGGCATCCGATAGCGGAGGTACAGCCGGCGGCCCCGTCACTCCGTCGGCAAGCAGGCGCGCTGCGCCTGTTTGGGCTGCCCCAACCACGTGCGCGAGGCCTCGACGGCCCGGCGCAGGGACCTGTCACATAGCGAAGAGGTGCGGCGAACGCTTCGCCAGGGTCACCCACGGAGCGAAA
>JAUYMC010000078.1 GCA_030699545.1 Gemmatimonadales bacterium
CGCAGGATCAGCTGCGGCTGGTGGAGCGCTCGGGCGTCACCGCCGGGACTGCCGGCGACAGTTCGGCCGGCGCGCAGTGGGCGCGGATCACCGCCCCGGCCGCGGGCGTGATCATCTTGCGCGGCGTCGAGGAAGGGGAAACGGTCGTCGGCGGGACGAGCGCATTCGGCGGCGGCACCGAGCTGTTCACGATCGCCGATCTCTCCACGCTGCTCGTCAATGCGGCCATCAATGAGGTGGACATCGGCAAGGTGAAGCGCGGCGACCGCGTCACCCTCACCGTCGACGCCTTCCCGGGGGACACGGCGTTCGGCGTCGTGCGGCTCGTGCCGCCCGCCGCCCGGCTGCAGGAGCGGGTGCGGGTGTTCGACGTCGAGATCGAAGTTACCGGTGGCGCGCCGGTGCTGCGGCCGGGCATGACCGCCAACGTGCGGATCTCGGGGCCGGTACGGACCGAGGCGCTCCGCGTTCCCGTGGAGGCGGTCTTATTGAAGGAAGGGAACCCGGTGGTCTACAAGCTGGGCGGCAGCGGTCCCCAGCCGACGCCCGTCACGCTCGGCCTCTCCGACCTGTTCTACGTCGAGATCACGCAGGGGCTCGCGCCCGGCGACTCGATCGCCCTGGAAGACCCCATCGCGGCGTTGGAGCGCGCGCGCAACCCCGCGCGGCGGCGCTAATGCTGATCGAGGCGCGCGGCCTCGCCAAGACGTACCGGCTCGGACAGGTCGACGTGCAGGCGCTGCGCGGCGTCGATGTCGACGTCGGCGCGGGGGAGTACATCGCGATCACGGGACCGTCCGGCTCGGGCAAGAGCACGCTGATGCACATCCTCGGCTGCCTCGATACCCCCTCCACCGGCAGCTACCGCCTCGACGGCGAGGATGTGGGCAGTCTCTCCGGCAAGCGCCTCGCCCACGTGCGCAATCGCAAGGTCGGCTTCGTCTTCCAAACGTTCAATTTGATGCCGCGACTGACGGTGGAGGAAAACGTGGCGCTGCCGCTCAAGTACCGGGGCGGGGTGCCGCGGGGCGAGCGGCGGGCACGGGCGCTGGCGTTGCTCGAGCGGCTGGGGCTCGGGGACCGCATCGGCCACCGGCCGGACGAGCTCTCCGGCGGGGAACGCCAGCGGGTCGCGATCGCGCGGGCGCTCGTGGGGACTCCGGCGATTCTGATGGCCGATGAGCCCACGGGCAACCTCGATTCGCGGGCGGGCGCCGAGGTGCTCGCGACGTTCGCCGAGCTGCATGCCGCGGGGCACACGATCGTGCTGGTGACGCACGACCCCGGCGTGGCGGGGCGGGCGCAGCGCGTGATCCAGATGAGCGACGGGCGGGTCGTGTGAATCTGTTGGAGTCGCTGCTCACCGGGCTCGACGAAGCACGCCGCCATTGGGGGCAGACGGTGCTGTCGCTGCTCGGCCTGGTGCTGGGTACGGGCAGCATCGTGACGGTGCTGGCGCTGTTCGGCGGCCAGACCGCGATCACGGAGCAGTTCCTCAGTGAAGTCGGCGGCCGCGGCACGATCATCGTGTATGACCGCGAGTCGTCAGCCCGCCCCCGCGCGCGCGAGTTGGCCTCCAAGCGCCTCACGTTTCGCGACGCGCAGTACCTGCGCGATCGCGCGACCACGCTGACCGCCGTCAGCCCCGGATGGTCGGAGGAGCTGCCCTACCGTGCGGGAGACGTGAGCTTCGATGGAGAGGTCGTCGGCACGGTCCCCGATTATATGGTCATCAATGACATCACACCGATGATCGGTCGGTATCTGAGCGATCTCGACGTGCGCCACCAGGCGCGAGTGGCGGTGCTCGGCTGGAAGTATGCCGACTCGCTGTTCGGACGGGCGGGGGACGCGCTCGGACAGATCGTGAGTCTCGGCGGCAAGAGCTACACCGTGGTGGGCGTCCTCGAGCGCGAAGAGTTTTACTTTGCCGCCTGGGAGGACAACGCGCTCGAGTACCGCAACGAGCGCGCCTACATCCCGATCTCCACGGCGATCGCGCAGCACAGCGCAACCGATAGGCTCGATTTTCTCACGCTCAAGGCCCGGCCGTCGGCCGGCGGCGCCGCGGCGCAGGCGCAGGTCAAGAGCCTGCTGTACGCGCGGCACGGCGTCGAGGATTTCGATATCCGCATGTCGGGGCAGGGGGCGGGAGACGACAGCGGTCAGTTCCTGCTACTGTTCAACTTCATCTTCCTCGTCGTCGGCATCGTCTCCCTCGTTACCGGCGGCATCGTGATCGCGAACATCCTGCTCGCGTCGGTGGTCGAGCGCGTGCGCGAGTTCGGGACGCGGATGGCGCTGGGCGCGACCGCGGGCGCGATCTTCGCGCAGGTGCTGGCCGAGGTGCTGGTCGTCACGATCATGGGCGGCCTGCTCGGCTTGGGGCTGGGCGCCGCCCTCACCGGCGTCGTCGCGCACTTCATGCAGATGCCGGCCGTCGTGAGCCCGTTCATCGCGACGGTCTCGCTGACGACGGCGCTGACGGTCGGGCTCGTGGCGGGGCTGTTCCCGGCGCTGCGCGCCTCGCGGCTCGCGCCGGTGGAGGCGCTGCGCTATGCGTGAGTGGTGGAAGGAGACGCTGGAGCTGGTGGGCGACGCGGTGCGGGAGATTCGCGGCCACAAGCTGCGCTCGCTGCTGACGCTGTCGGGTATCGTGTTCGGCGCCGCCTCCGTCGTCTCGATGACGTCGCTCGCGGCGGGGATGAAGCAGCTGGTGTACGACGACCTGATGGCGATGGGGTTCTCGCGCAGCTTCGTCGCGTACGACCGCGGCCCGCGCTCGGACGTCCGCACCGCCGCCGGGCTGCGCCATCGCGGCCTGCGGGTCGCCGATATCGAAGCGCTGCGCGCCATGCCCGGGGTCGAGACCGTCCACGGGCGCAATTTCCCCCGCGAGTATGTCGTGAACGCGCCGGCGGATCGCCGCCGCATCCGGATTGAGGGCGTGGACGCGGGGTACCTCGAGCTGCGCAACTTCCGGATCGTGGGCGGGCGGAGCATCCGGCCGCTCGACGTGGAGAACCGGTCGCGGGTGGCGGTCGTCGGCTCCGAGCTGGTGCGCGAGCTGTTCGGCAACGCGCCGCCCGTCGGCCAGACGATCACGGTGGACGGGGTGCGCTTTCTCGTGATCGGTATCGTCGCCCCGATCCAGTTCGACATCATTCCCGCCGATTTCAGCTTCGTCGCGCGGCGCATCTACATCCCCTACAGCTATCTCACGCGCTACGCGCAGGGGGGGGGAAGGGTCGATCAGGCGCTCGTGACGGCCACGCCGGAGGCGAATTTCGCCGAAGTGCTGCGGCACGGGGAGCTGCTGCTGCGCCAGCGCCACGGCGGCGCCGACGACTTCGAGATCGATAACGAAGCGGCCGACGTACTCTCCGACCTCGCGATGGCGGACAATATCCTCGGCGGGTGGAACGCGGTGATGTTCACCATCGCGGGCGTGACGCTGATCGTGGGAGGCATCGGGCTGTTCAGCGTGCTGCTGATCTCGGTCCGCGAGCGGGTGCGCGAGATCGGCGTCCGCAAGGCCTTGGGCGCCGACGACAACGACATCCGGCGCCTGTTTCTCGTGGAGTCGCTGACGCTCGCCTTTCTGGGCGCGGTGCTCGGCATCGGCGGCGGTGCCGGGCTGACGGTCGTCACCGAGCTCATCGGCCGGCAGTTCGGCAAACCGTTCGCGATTCCTGTCAGCATTCCCGGCGTCGTGCTCGCGGTGATCTTCGCGCTCGCCGTGGGGCTGCTGTTCGGCTGGTATCCGGCCCGGCGTGCGGCCAAGCTCGATCCCATCGAGGCTATGGGCGGCGTGTAAGCCCCGCCGCCGTCGTCACGTCGTCCAGAATCGTCCAGATCCGATCCACCCACTCCCGATGCTCCGGTTTCATCAGCACCGACCGCAGGCAGATCATGGTGTCGCGATCGCGCGCCATCTCGCCGGTGTCGAAGAGGTGGATCGGCAGCGAGGCGAGCGCGAGATGCAAATCCCGCTCGGCGGCGAGCGCAAAGATACGCCGCGACAGCGCGGAGGCGTCGCTCACGCGCGCGGCGCGGGGCGCCCACACCAGGATGTCGAGCTCGGGCGGAGCGGCGACGACGAAGCGCGGATCCCGCCGCAGGCGGGCGTGCAGGGCGAGCGCGGCGGACCGGCCGGCCGCGAGCCCGGTGGCGAACTCCCCGCCACGCACCGGCGGCAGCAGCCGCTGCGTGGCCCACAGCGCGACCGCCGCGGCGCCGGGTCGCGAGCACTCGAGGCCGATTTCGCCCAGATGCAGGTCGGCGGACGTGTAGTACGTGTAGGGAGAGTCATGCCGGTAGAGGCGGCCCACCGACGGGTCGTGGAACAGCACGCAGCCGCAGCCATACGGCTGCAGGCCATGTTTGTGCGGATCGATGACGAGGGACGCGACGTCGCCCCCGCTGAGACGGCTATAAGCGGCGCGGGTCTCCTCCTCCAGGTTGTCCGCCAGCAGGAAATAGCCGCCGTAGGCGGCGTCGGCATGCACGCGGAAG
>JAUYMC010000095.1 GCA_030699545.1 Gemmatimonadales bacterium
ATGGTCCGGACTACGTCTCCTTTGAGGACGGTCAGATGAGTGGTGGTTTCAGGAAGGTGCAGGTGAACACAGCCGGTGGACCACTGGTCATTCTTTACTCGTCGAAACTTGAGAAGACTCAAGCGGATGTGGAAAAGCTGGGCGCCCGAGTGTCAAGGGCGATCTTCTCTTTCCCTGGCGGCCGCCGGTTTCACTTTCTGGATCCCAATGGTAACGAGCTTGCGGTTTGGTCTGACAAATAGGAGCCTCGCCACTCGGGGCCGCTGCCTAACCAGCGCTTGGAGCTGGCGGGCGCGGCCGAGTAAGATAGAATTGCGTTTGTGCGCCAGCTGAGTGACGTAAACCAATCGAGCCTACGGTGCGCCCGCGTGGTCAGCGCCCGCAGCTTAAGCGCGATCCGTTAGCCAGACGCAGAACTGATGGAAAGCTCAGCAAGGGACGGTGCCGAATGACAGACACCGAAGATCTCACGACCTTTGTCAAGGAGGCGCTCACTCGAGGAGTGCCCCGTGCGGAGATTGAGGACATACTATTCCGCGCTGGATGGAGCATGAAACAAGCAAGTGGTGCGCTGGCCAGCTTCGCGGATATAACCTTCCCAATCCCCGTCCCAAAGCCACGATCCTACACCGACGCGCGCGAGGCGTTCCTGTACGGTCTGCTTTTTGTGGCGCTTTCCCTGAGTGCATACCATTTGGGGATGTTGATATTCCGGTTTGTCGAGCAGGCCTTCCCACTAGCGGACAGAGTGGCAAGCTTGCGGGAAGCCACGCGGTGGCCGATCGCGGTGCTTGTCGTCGCGTTACCGGTCTTTTTCTATGTCTCAAGATTGGTGAACCGGGATGCGCGTCTAGATCCGAGCAGGCGTGCTTCGAAGAGTCGCAGCCAGATGACCTACATCACTCTCTTTGTCTGCGCCTCTGTGGTGATTGGGGTTCTTGCTGGCTTGGTTTACAACTTTCTTGGCGGTGAACTGACGATACGATTCATCCTGAAGTCACTCACCGCTACCGGTATTGCGGCGGGCGTTTTCGGCTACTACCGACGGGATATACGGGTTGAACCCGCCGAGGTCGCGGCCCGATCCGTAAGCTGAGCAACGGTGCGGTGCGCGGCTCCGATCGCGCAGCGCGGCTCGTCCGCCTTCCTCCATGCGGTCGATCCACTTGTAGCCGGTTTTCCGGCTCACGTTGTACCGCGCACACAGATCGGCCATCGTATAGCGTTCGCGTTCGTCCAGGGGTCCAGTCTCCAGCCACGGCATGCTTGCCCTCGAGGCAAAGGTCTGCCATGGTCTAGTGTCACCTATGTACCCGGTCTGTACCGATGCGCATGTCCATGGCCGAGGTCTTCGTCTTGCGAAAAAGAGCCCCGTACGGCTACTTCTTGACCTCCTCCCACAGTTTGTCCAGCTGCTCGAGCCCCACGCGTCCCATCTCCACGCCCCGCTCGTCCGCGAGCTTTTCCATCTTCTCGAACCGGTCCTGGAACTTCGCGTTGGCGCGCTCCAGCGCCGCGTTCGGTTCGACTGCCAGTTTGCGCGACAGGTTGATCACCGCAAACAGCAAGTCGCCCAGCTCTTCTTCCATCGCTTCCCGCTTCCCGCTTACCGTTTCCCGGTCGAGCTCTTTCAGTTCTTCATCGACCTTGCGTCGCGGTCCGCTCGCATCCGGCCAATCGAACCCGATGCCGGCGGCGCGCTCCTGCAGCCGGTACGCCATCAGCAGCGGCGGCAGCGTCGGTGGCAGGCCGGCCAGCGTGCCGCGCTTCCCGCCCGCGCGCGGCTCGCGGCGCTTCACCAGCTCCCACCCCGCATGGCCACTCGGCCGTCCCGACGCTGTGGCCTCGCCGCCCTCCGCGTACAGATGCGGGTGGCGCCGCCACATCTTCTCCTCGAGCGCCCGCGTCACCACGTCGGCGTTGAACTGCGAGCGCTCTTCGCCGATCACGATCTGAAAGGCGAGATGCAGCAGGATATCGCCCAGCTCGTCGCGGATCGCTTCAGGATCATCCGTCTTGATGGCGAGGTCGAGCTCGTGCACTTCCTCGACCAGATAGGGACGCAGCGTCTGCGGGGTTTGCGCGCGGTCCCACGGACAGCGCAACCGCAGATCCCGCACGAGTCCGAGAGCACGTCCAAGCGCTGAATCGCCTTGCATTTAGCCTCCGGGCGGGGTATCATACCCGCGCCTGTGAGCGTGTCAACGAGCGGGGGGACCGAGGGCCGGGCCTGGATCGACGTGGACTTGAAGGCCCTCGTCCACAATGCTCGCACCGTCGCGCAGGCTGCGGGAGTCCGGCTCCTCCCCGTCGTCAAGGCGAATGCCTACGGGGTGGGAGCCGTTGGTGTATCTACCGCCCTCGAAGCGCTCGATCCCCCGCCGTGGGGCTACGGCGTCGCCACGATCGAAGAAGGCGCCGAGCTGCGGGCGGCCGGCATCACGCGGCCGATTCTCGTGTTTCTTCCGGCGCGCGCCACGCTGTTTCCGGCGTATGCGCGCCATCAGCTGACGCCGGCGCTCGGCGACGCCGGCAGCATCCTCGAGTGGACGGCGCAGAGCGAGCGGCCGTTCCATGTCGAGATCGACACGGGCATGGGCCGCTCGGGCGTGCGCTGGGACGACGTCGAGGAGCTGGGCGAGGCGGTGGACACGCCGAACTTCGAAGGCTGCTACACGCAGTTTCACTCGGCCGACCGTCCCGATAGTGCCGCGCCGACGGATCGGCAGCTGGAGCGCTTCCTCGAGGCGGTGCGCCACCTGCCGCGGCGGCCGGCGCTGCTGCACGTGGCGAACAGCGCGGCGGCGCTGCGCGACACGCGGTTCGCCTTCGATCTCGTGCGGCCGGGTGTTTTTCTGTACGGCGGATCGCCGGGCGAAGGGCTGCCGCAGCCCAGGCCGGTCGTGGCGGTGCGGGCGCGCGTGCTGAGCGTGCGCCGCGTGCGCCAAGGTGAGAGCGTGAGCTACAACGCGAGCTGGGTCGCGCCGCGCGACACCGTCGTCGCCACGCTCGGCATCGGGTACGCCGACGGCATTCGCCGCACGCTGGGCACGGGCGGCAAGGCTCAGGTGCTGATCCGCGGCCGGCGCTGCCCGGTGGTCGGGCTCGTGACGATGGACATGACGCTCGTCGAGACGGGCACGCTCGAAGTGCAGGTCGGCGACGTCGCGACGCTCGTCGGCGCCGACACGACGCAGCAGATCACGCTGGAGGAATTCGCGGGGTGGAGCGGCGAGCTGCAGCGCGAGTTCCTGACGGGCCTGGGGCCACGCCTGCCGCGGCAGTACGGATGAGCACGCGCCGGGCGGCGATCATCGTGCTCGATGGGCTGGGCATCGGCCCGGCGCCCGATACCGCGCAGTACGGCGACGCCGGGTCCGACACGCTCGGCAACGCCGCACGGGCGGTCGGGGGGCTGAAGTTGCCCAACCTGGAGAAGCTGGGCCTGGGGCTCTGCCGGACGGGACCGGGGGCCGCGATCGCCGGACTGTCGCGCGACGTCTCGCCGTCGGCGGCGCACGGCGTCGCGCAACCGGCGTCGCCGGGCAAGGACAGCACCACGGGGCATTGGGAGATCTGCGGCGTTCTGCTGGACAAGCCGTTCCGGACGTATCCGCACGGCTTTCCGCCGGCGCTGCTCGAAGAGTTCGCGCGGCGCACGGGGCGGGGGTGGCTGGGGAACACCGTGTCCTCGGGCACCGAGATCATCGAGAAGCTGGGACGGCGCCACCAGCGCACGGGACACTGGATCGTCTATACGTCGGCGGATTCGGTGTTTCAGATCGCGGCGCACGAGGGCACCGTGCCGCTCGACGAGCTGTACGGGGCGTGCGCGGTCGCGCGCGAGATGTTGATGGGACAGCACGCGGTGAGCCGGGTGATCGCCCGGCCGTTCGAGGGGGAGCCGGGGGACTACCGCCGCACGGCCCACCGCAAGGATTTTTCCATCGCCCCGGTGGGCCGCACGCTGCTCGATGGGCTGGCGGAGCGGGGTGTGCCGCGCATCGGCATCGGCAAGGTGGACGATCTGTTCGCCGGCCGGAACATCGAGAGCGAGCACACGCCGACCAACGCCGATGCGTACCGGCTGATCGAGCAGGCATGGGACACGCTCGACACCGGGTTCGTGTTCGTGAACGTGATCGAGTTCGATCAGACGTGGGGGCACCGCAATGACGTGCCGGGGTTTCATCAGGGGCTCGTGGAGCTGGACCAGTGGATTCCGCGGTTGCTGTCACGTTTGCGCCGCGACGATCTCGTGATGTTCACGGCCGACCACGGCAACGATCCCACGACGCCGTCCACCGATCACTCGCGGGAAATGGTGCCGGTGCTCGTGCTCGGGCCGAGCGTGAAGCCCGTCGCCCTCGGGACGCGGCGGACGTTTGCCGACCTGGGACAAACGGTGGCGGAGTTCTTCGGCGTCGAGCGGTTGGCCGCGGGAACGTCGTTCCTGGGGGATGTCTGGTGGGGCTCGGCGAGGTGAGCGATCTCGTGTCGCAGGCGCGCGCCGCGATGCGGCAGGCGTGGGCGCCCTACAGCAAGTTCAAGGTCGGCGCGGCGATCGAGGCCGAGGACGGCCGGGTGTTCGTCGGGTGTAACGTGGAGAGCGCGTCCTACGGCCTCACGATCTGCGCCGAGCGGATGGCGCTGGGGGCGGCGGTGGTGGCGGGGGCGCGGAAGCCCAGGCGGGTGGTGGTGGCGACGGACGTCGATCCGCCCGCCGCGCCGTGCGGCGCCTGCCGGCAGCTGCTGGCGGAGTTCGGGCTGGACCTCGAAGTCGTGGCGGTGGGACCGAAAACGGAGCGGCGCTGGACGTTGGGTCAGCTGCTGCCCGAGGCCTTCATGAGGGAGAGTCTCGACCGGTGAAGCGGTTCGTGTTCGTGGTGCTGGCGGCGATCGGCGTCTGGGCGGCGGGGGCGTGCGGCGAGGACGTCACCGCGCCCGGCCATTGCCCCAACTTCTGCCCCGGGGGGCAGATCGAAA
>JAUYMC010000100.1 GCA_030699545.1 Gemmatimonadales bacterium
TCGAGGACCGAATCCGGCAGTTCGTCACCGATCCGTCGGGCGACGACATCATCGACGTGGGCCGGATCTTCTGGAGCGACCTCACCGGCGATCTCGACCTGCAATACGTTTTCCCGCAGGGCCAGACGGCGACGGCGTACATCGGGACGGGGCTGAGTCTGCACGTCCGCAACGGCAGCGGTGGGGCGATCAACGGCACCTTCGTCGAGGACGCGCTGGACGAGATCAGCGCGGGCTTGAACGGCATGATCGCCGTCGAGTTCCACATCGCCCCCGCGCTGCGGCTCACGTTCGACGGCCGGGGGATGATCTCCAGTGGGCTGAACACCGTCAGCCTCAGGTGGGGCCTCATGTACAGACTGGGGGAAGGGGGAAGGGGGACGGGGGAGCGGTGAACGATCCAGTGCGGGTGGGGGTGATCGGAGCGGGGGCGATCGCGCAGGTCGCGCATTTGCCGGTGCTCCGCAAGCTGCCGGGCGCCGACGTCGTCGCGATCTGCGACAACGACGTCGGCAAGGCGCAGGCGCTCGCGACACGCTTCGAGGTTGCCGAGACCTACGACGACATCGAGGAAGTGCTGCGCTATGCCAACGTCGATGCCGTCGTGATCTGCACGCCCAACCATCTGCACGAAATCCACATCACCGCGGCGCTGACTGCGGGGGTCCACGTCCTGTGCGAGCGGCCGCTCGCCCTGAATCTCGCGGGCGTGGAGCGCGTGCTCCAGGCGAGCGACACGTCCGGCAAGCGCGTGATGGTCGGCATGAATCACCGCTTTCGCTCCGATGTTCAGGCGATGCGCGGCTTCATGGCGGGAGGCGACATCGGCGCGCTCCAGGCGGTGCGGGGAGGGTGGTACACGTTTCAGCCGTCCCGGCAGATGCTGGGCTGGCGGCTGCGGCGGGAGGAGGCGGGGGGCGGCGCCATTCTCGACCTCGGGCTGCCGCTCGTCGATCTCGGACTCTGGCTCGCGGGCTGGCCGGCCGCGCGGCGTGTCGCCGCGCACCTGACGCGGCAGGGGAAGGACGGCGTCGAGGACATGGGCACGGCGCTGATCGTGTGCGAGAACGGCGTGTCGATCACCGTCGACGTGAGCTGGCGCCACCTGGGGGAAGGCGAGCGCTTCTGGTTCGACATCGTGGGCACCAAGGGGTCCGCCGCGATTCAGCCGCTGCGCGTGTTCCGCGAGCAGCATGGCACCGCGGTGGACGTGACGCCGACCGGCGCCACGGGCCGCGAAACCCCGTTCATCCAGTCGTACCGGGCCGAGTGGATGTATTTCCTGGCGGTGATCAAGGGGGATGTGAATGCGCCGCCGCCGCGCGATCAGCTCGCGTTGCAGCGGGTGATTGACGCCATCTATCAGTCGGCGGACGAAGGCCGCGAAGTGGTGCTGTGAAGCGCATCGCGGTGGCAGCCGGCGCCGTCGCGCTGCTGCTCTCCTATCCGCCGTTTCCCCTGCCATTCCTGAGCTTCTTCGCCGTCACCCCGGCGGTGTTTCTCGTCCGGCAATCGATTCAGCACGCCAATCCGCGCGATGCCTTCCGGTGGGGATGGTGGTACGGGCTCGCCGCGAATGCCCTGGTGCTGTACTGGATGGTGGTCGCGCTGTGGCACTTCACGCCGCTGTCGGCGCTCGGCTACCTCGCGACGATCGCGGTGCTCGGCATCGCCACCGGCGGCCTGTTCTGGTTCGTGACGAAGTTGCGCCTTGCCGCCCCCGCGATCCCCCTGGCGATCGTCTTCCCCGTCGCCTGGACGACGCTCGAGTGGCTCATCGGCCACCTGGGCGATGTCAGCTTCCCCTGGCTCGGCTTGGGAACCTCGCTCGCCGACGCCCCGGTGCTGGTGCAATGGGCCGATCTCGCGGGCGCCCGCGGCGTGACGCTGTGGGTGGTGTGGTGCAATGTGATGATTGTTGAGACCGCGATGAGGGAGCAGGGAGCGGGGAGCAGGTGGCGGCGCTGGCGGCCGGCGGCGGCGGTGGTGGCGACGATCGTGGTCGCGCTCGGTTACGGCGTGTGGCGGATGCGCACCGTGCCGGTGCGCGATGTGGGGGTCGTCGCGTTACTGCAGCCGAACGAAGGCTTTCGCGACAAGTGGGATCCCGGGCTGAAGGACAGCGTGTTCGGAAAGCTCGTGAGCATGTCGCGCCAGTCCGTCGCGCGGGCCCGTCCGGGGTTGCTCCTCTGGCCCGAGGCGGCAGCGCCGGACGTCTTCGCCTGGCGGCCGCGCTGGCAGGCCGAGGTGGCGGATCTGGCGCGGCACAGTCACACGCCCATTCTCGTCGGCGCGATTCACGCCGAGCGGGATTATCGGCAGGGCGATCCGTATTTCAACGCGACGTTGCTGGTCGACTCGACGGGCGAATGGCGGCGCCAGCCCGTCTACGCCAAGCACTACCTCGTTCCCGTGACGGAGCGCGTGCCGTTCGTCCCGGTGCGCGTGTTTCGCGCGGTTCCGGGTCTCGCGCGCTGGTCGGGAGGTTTCTCGCCCGGGCGGACGCTGCCCGTCTATTCAGTCGGCCTGGGGCGGTTTGGTGTCTTGATCTGTTACGAGTCCGCCTTCGAGGACTTTCCGCGGAAATACCGTGCGCAGGGTGCCGACTTTCTTGTGAACGTCACGAATGACGCCTGGTTCGGCCGCACCAATGCGCCGGCGCAGCACGCGTCACATCTCGTGCTCCGGGCGATCGAGACACGCATGGGCGTTGCGCGGGCCGCCAACTCCGGCATCTCGCAGTTCGTGGACCCGCTGGGTCGCGCGTATCTGTCCACGCGCCTCGACACGGAGACGACGGTGGAAGGGGTTCTGCGCACCAGCGACGTCATGACCCTCTACGTGCGCCTGGGCGACTGGGTCGGACTGCTCGTCGTGCTCGCGACGCTCGGAGGGATCGCGTTCCTCGTCAAGCGCCGCTTCACGCCGTGAGCCGGGTCGGGGTGGACGTCGGCGGCACGTTTACCGACCTCGTCCGCATCGCGTCCGACGGCCGGCTCGAGATTCGCAAGGTGGTGACGACGCCGGCGGATCCGAGTCGTGGGCTGTTCCGAGCGCTCGGCAATCTTCCCGTGGATGTCCTGGTGCACGGCACGACCGTCGCCACGAACGCGCTGCTCGAGCGGCGCGGCGCGCGCACCGCCCTCGTGACCACGGCGGGGTTTGAAGATCTCCTCTGGCTGCGCCGCCAGGATCGCGCGGCGTTGTACGACCTCGCGCTGCACCACCCCCCACCGTTGGTCGATCGGGACGCCGTCGTCGGTGTGCGCGAGCGCATGGGTCCCGCGGGTGTCGTCGAGCCCCTGACGGAAGCGGAAATCGGGCGCGCCGTGGACGCCGTGCGCGCCGTCCAACCCGAAGCGATCGCCGTCTCTCTGCTGTTCGGCTTTCGCCACCCGGACCACGAGCGCCGGCTGTGTGCGGCGCTGCGCGCGGCGTTCCCCCGCGTCCCGGTCGCCGCCGGCCACGAAGTGCTGCCCGTCTTCCGGGAGTACGAGCGTACGGCGACGGTCAGCGCGGAGGCGTACCTGCGACCGATCGTGAGCCGCTACGTCGGGCGCCTGGCCGAGAAAATCTCGTCCCTCGGCGTGATGACCTCGAATGGCGGGACGGCCACCCCGGACCAGGCGGGCGAGCGGGCCGCGAGCCTCGCGCTTTCGGGCCCCGCGGGGGGCGTGGTCGGCGCCGGCATCGTGGCGGCCGCGGCCGGGATCCGCGATCTCCTGACGCTCGACATGGGCGGCACCAGTGCGGACGCGAGTTTGATCACCGACGGTGCGCCGCTCATGGTCAATGGGATGGCCGTCGCCGGCGTGCCGCTCGGGCTGCCCGCTATTCTCATCGAGACGGTCAGCGCCGGAGGGGGCAGCATCGCGACGGTGGACGAAGGAGGGGCGCTGCGCGTGGGACCGCGCAGCGCCGGCGCGGTCCCTGGTCCCGCCTGCTATGGCCGGGGCGGAACGGAGCCGACCGTCACGGACGCCTGTTTGATGCTGGGGTGGCTCGACGCAGCGCATCCGATGGCCGACGACGTCCAGCTCGATCGCGCGGCCGCCGAGCGCGCGCTGGCGCCGCTCGCGGCAGGGCTTCGTCTCGATCCGTGCCGCATCAGCGCGGGCATCGTGACGGTTGCCGCCGCGGTGATGGCGCGCGCGCTCAAGCGCGTCAGTGTCGCGCGGGGCGTCGACCCGCGCGCGATGGCGCTGCTGTCGTTCGGCGGCGCCGGACCGCTGTTCGGCTGCGCCCTGGCCGACGCCCTCGGGATGACGCGGGTCGTGATCCCCCCACATCCCGGCGTCTTGAGCGCGCTGGGGCTCGCGGCGGCGCCGGAGCGGGTGGAGTGGTCGGCCCCGTGCCACCGGCCGCTCGCCGAGCTCGACGCCGCCGCCCTGGCGGCGCTGTTCGCGCCGCTGACGCCGATCGGCGATGGCAGGCTGGCCACCCGGGTTGCCGATTGCCGATTTGCGGGGCAGGGCTACGAGCTGACGGTCGCGGTGCCGGGCAGCCTCGATCCTGCGGCGCTCGCGGCCGCGTTTCGCCACCTGCATCTCGCGCGTCACGGACACGCCGACCCGACATTGCCGATCGAGCTGGTCAACCTGCGGGTCCTCGCCGAACGGCCCGTGGCGGTTCCCGCCATCCGCGCCGTGGCGAAGCGCACGAAGGCGATTGGCACCCGTCGCGCCGTCATGCGCGACGGCGCGACGGTGCAGGCCGCCGTCTGGCCGCTGGGCACCGTGGCCGCCGGCCAGCGGATCGACGGACCGGCCGTGCTGGCGGGCCCTGACGCCACCGCCCTGATCGAGCCGGGATGGCGTGGGACGGCGCACCCCTCGGGCGCCGTGCTGCTGGAGCGGGCGTGAGTCTCGACGCCGTCGGGCTCGAGGTCATGGGCCACGCGTTCGCCTCGATCGCCGAGGAGATGGGGCTGGTGCTCGTGCACACCGCGCTGTCGCCCAACATTCGCGAGCGGCGCGACGCGTCGGCGGCGCTGTTCGACGCCGAGGGCGAAATGATCGCGCAGGCCGCGCATATCCCCGTGCACCTGGGCGCGCTCGCCGACGCGGTGGCGGCCGTGCGGGCCGAAGCCCCTCGGCCCGGCGACCTCTTCATCCTCAACGACCCCTATGCCGGCGGCAGCCATCTGCCCGATCTGACGCTCATCGGCGCCATCGAGATCGACGGGTCGGTCGGCGGATACGCGGTGGTGCGGGCGCATCACTCGGACGTGGGCGGCATGACACCCGGCAGCATGCCCGCGGGGGCGCGCGACATCCACGCGGAAGGCCTGGTCATTCCCCCGACGCGTCTGACGCCGGACGTCGAGCGCCTGCTGCTGGCGAACGTGCGCACGCCCGAGATGCGGCGGGGCGATC
The DNA here is from genome assembly GCA_030699545.1 of Gemmatimonadales bacterium. GTDB lineage: Bacteria > Gemmatimonadota > Gemmatimonadetes > Gemmatimonadales > GWC2-71-9 > 20CM-2-65-7. The sequence goes on from JAUYMC010000100.1 coordinate 5,376, forward strand.
TCGCGGCGCAGCGCGGCGCCGTGCTGCGGGGGGCGGATGGCCTCCGCGCCCTCGCCGGGCGTTACGGCTGGGCCGCGCTGCGCGACGCCGCCCGGGACCTCTGTGATTACGCCGAGCGGCGCACGCGCGCGGCGCTGGCGCGGCTGCCGGCTCGGGTGGGAGACATGGAGGCGACGGATGTTCTGGAAGGAGATGGTGTGCGTGAGGGAGACATCGCCATTCGTGCGCGGGTGAGCATTCAGGACGGCGTGCTGCATGCCGATTTCACGGGCACGTCTCCCGCCGTCCCCGGTAACGTGAATTGTCCCATCGCCGTCACCCGCTCCGCCGTGCTGTTCGTCGTGCGAACGCTCCTGCCCGACGACGTCCCGATGAACGGCGGCGTCCAGCGCGCCATCCGGGTGCAGGCGCCGCGTGGCTGCCTGGTGCACGCGCAATGGCCCAGTGCGGTCGCGGCGGGTAATGTCGAGACGTCGCAGCGGATCGCGGACACCGTCTTTGCGGCATTGGCGGCGGGGGGGGTGGCGGTGCCGGCCCAGGGGCAGGGGACGATGAACAACGTGACGTTGGGAGGAAGCGGGGAGCGGGGAGTAGGGAGCTGGACGTACTATGAGACCATCGGCGGTGGGCAGGGCGCGAGTCCTGGTGCGCACGGACCCTCCGGCGTGCACGTGGGGATGTCGAACACGCGCAACACCCCGATCGAAGTGCTCGAGATGGAGCATCCACTGCGGATGCGGACGTACGCGCTGCGGCAGGGCAGCAGTGGGACAGGACAGTGGCGTGGTGGCGAAGGGGTCGTGCGCGAGATGGAGGCCCTCGCACCGATGGACGCAACGCTGCTCACCGAGCGGCGGCGGCACCGCCCGCGCGGTGCCGGGGGCGGATCGGCCGGAGCGGCGGGGTCGAACAGCGTGAACGGAGCCCGCGTGCCGGCGAAAGGGTCGCTGCAGCTGCACGCGGGTGATATCCTGCGGGTCGAAACTCCCGGTGGAGGCGGCTGGGGACCAATGAAAGGAACGGCGCTATGACGTGGGTGCTGGTGGGGCTGCTGGGCGTGCTCGGCGGAGTCGTGTCGGGCCTGTTCGGCGTGGGAGGAGCGATCGTCATCGTGCCGGGCCTCGTGCTGTTGGCGAAGCTGCCGCAGCATACGGCGCACGGTACATCGCTCGCCGCGCTGGTGGTGCCGGTCGGCATCTTCCTCGGCGCGATGCAGTACTACAAGCGGGATCAGGTCCACCTGGGGTATGCTGTCGCGATCGCGGTGGGCCTCATGATCGGGGCCTATTTCGGCGCCCGGCTGGCCGGCTCGATGTCGGACGTCATGCTGCGGCGGGTCTTCGGCGCGTTTCTGCTGCTCATCTCGGTGAAGTTGCTCGCATCCTGAAGGCTCACAGGCTTCTGACACAGCCGCGGGAGCGTGCGCGCCGGGCGCGCGATATCGTTCGACCATCTCCCTTCGAGGGTGAGCGATATGCATTCGATATGGCATGGCCTCGCGGCGGCAGCTCTTGCAGGGACGTCCCTGTCGGCGCAGGGCTATCCGGTCATCCCGCGGATGCTGCCCGATACCGAGGAAATCATCCTCGCGCGCTCGGCGGCTCCCGCCGAGATCTCCGCGGCTGCGAGCGTCTACACGGTCCGGGACGGCAGGGCGGTCCAGCTTCGGGCCGGCACCAACGGCTGTTCCTGCATGGTCGCGCGCGACCTGCACGAGGGGTCGCTCTACCCCATCTGCTTCGACGTCCAAGGTACGAAGTCGGTGCTGCCGCGGGAGCTGATGGAGTTGTCGCTGCGCAGCATGGGCCGATCGGAAGCCGACGTGATCAAGGCGGTCGAGGTGGCGTATCAGAGCGGCGCGCTGCGGCCGCCGGCGTCACTGGCGATCGCGTACATGATGTCGGGGCGCCAGGTGTTGTTCTCGTCACCGCTGGCGGAAGGCGTGCGGGTGGGTCCGTGGCATCCCCATCTCATGCTGTACGTCCCGAATGCGACACCGGAACAGCTGGGCCTGCGCGCGGATTCACGCGTCGGCGTGATCTCCGTCGGAGCGCCGAGCACGCGGCGGGCGGAGATCATCATCAAAGTCCCGGAATGGGCGGATGGAAGTGTCGCACCGAAATAATGGGTTGACGCTGCCCCCGGTGGCCCTGGTGATGCTGCTCGCGCTGGCCTGTAGCGGCCGGACCCCCGCGGCGCGCGAGGGCTACGTCGTCACCGACGACAGCGTTCGACTGCGTTGATCCGCCACCTCGCGATCGATCCGCGGACCCACGACGTGTGGCTGGCGTACGGCGCGTCTCCCGGGATCCCCGCTCGCATCGCCCGTCTGTCACTCCGGAGGTCGCATGGCCCGCACGATTGCCGGCGTCGTCGTTGGGTATCTCGTCATGGCGATCATCGTGTTCGCCGTCTTTTCGCTCGCGTATCTCGCGCTGGGGGCCGACGGCGCCTTTCAGCCGGGCACGTACGCGCCGAGCGTCGTGTGGATCATCCTGAGCCTCGTGTTCGGCTTTCTCGCCGCCTGGGTCGCCGGACGGGTGTGCGCGACGATCGCGCGTAATCCGAATGCGGTGATCGCACTGGCCACGCTCATCATCGTGCTGGGCGTGGTGTTCGCGATTCCCGTCATGCGGCGCACCGGGGGGCCCGCTGCACGAACCGAGGCGGTGGGGAACATGCAGGCGATGCAGCAAGGCCACACGCCGTTGTGGGTGGCGCTGCTCACGCCGCTGGTCGGCGCGGCGGGAGTGATCGTGGGCGGGCGCCGGCGCGTCGTGCCGCCGCAGCTCTAGGGCTCCGGCGGCGCCTCGGCCTGGCGCTGGAACACGCGGCCGTCGACGAACAGGCCGAAGAGGTCCGAGTCCAGCTGTCCCTCCTTGACCTCCTGCGACAGGATGTCGAGCGCCCGCTCGAGCGACACGGCGCGCTTGTACGGCCGGTCCTGCGCCGTCAGCGCGTCGTAGATGTCGCTGATCGTCATCATCCGGGTCTGGATCGGAATCGCTTCGGCGCCGATACGCCGCGGATAGCCGCGGCCGTCCATCTTCTCATGATGGCCGTAGGCGATCAGCGGGATCTGCTGCAGCTCCCGCGTCCACGGAATCCGCTGCAGGAACTGGAAGGTATGCGTCACGTGGCTCTCGATCTCGTGGCGCTCGGCGTCGTCCAGGCTGCCTTTGCGGATCGTGAGGTAGCGCATCTCGTCGGGGGAGAGGAACGGCTCCATCGCACCGTCGAAGCCGAGATACGACCGCTGACCCCACGCCTGCAGCTCGTCGAAGCTCCCCGCCGGCAGAATGCTCGGCTCGTTGGCCTGCATCACGACCTCGAGGAAGCGGTCGAGATCCTTGAGCTCCGCGGCATGCGCCGCTTCCAGCTCCCCAATGAAGTCCTTGTAGCCTGTTTTGCCGTGCGTTTCGAGGTATTCAGCGCGCTTGCGCCAGAACTCGCGCTCCGCCGTCCGGCGGATGAACGCGTGGCGGTGGCGGACGAGGGACAGATCCGACGGGTACAGCTTCTTCGCCTTGACCAGCACCTGCTCCCGCACGCCGACTTTCCCGAAGTCGTGGAGCAGGGCGGCGTAGCGGATTTCGCGCACCTGCTCGCGCGTGAACTTGATGGACCGGTACGGGCCGTCACTGGCGCGGTCCACGACCTCCGCCAGGCCGACGGTCATCCCGGCGACGCGGCCGCTGTGACCGTAGGTGGTCGGGTCGCGCTGCTCGATCGCGTGCACGGCGGCGAGGACGAAGCCCTCGAACAGCCGCTCGATGTCTTCGTACAGGCGGCTGTTTTCGATGGCGACCGCGGCCTGGCCGGCGAGTGCCGTCACCAGCTCGACCGTGCGCTTCGAGTAGGGGACCACCTGGCGCTCCACGTCGGCCGGCGTGGTGAGCACCGCGTCGAGGGTGCGCTTGCGGTTAATGAGCTGCAGTACGCCGATGATCTCTTCCTGGTGATCCTTCATGGGGATCACGAGCATCGATTTCGAGCGGTAGCCGTAGCGCTCGTCGAACGAGCGGTTGATCGTGTACTCGACGTCGGGCGGGAGGAAATAGGCGTCATCAATGACCAATGGATCGCCCGTGACGGCGCAATAACCGGCGAGGCTGGTGCGGTCGACGGGAATCGTGAATTCGACGAGCGGCGCTTCCGGCTTCGAAAACGTCTGCGCGAGCCGGAATCGCAGCCGGCGCACCCCCTGGTCACTGCGCTCCACCAGGTAGAGGCTCCCGGCGTCGGACTGGGTGATGCGGCGGGCCTGCGTCAGAATGAGATCGAGCAGCGTCTTGAGATCGCGCTCGGTGCCGAGGGCGACGCCGATGCGCGTCAGCTCGCCGATCTCGCGGGCGCGGTGCGCCGCCTCGCCCCGGGCGCGCGCCGTCTCCGCGCGCGCGGCCGCCTCCCGGAAGCCGGCGCGAATCGCCACCAGCAGCCGGCGCGGCGTCGTGGGATGCGTCAGGAATCCGGACAGAAACTCGGTCGGCAGTCCCTCGGGGACGTCGGTCTCGCCGCTCCGCGCCAAGGCGACAATGGCGCCGCCCGCATCGACGAACGAGCGCATGATGTCCACCGGGAAGGCGGACCGGTTCTCGGCATCGAGCAGGAATACGGTTGGGCGGTCATCGGCGACGGCCAGATCGCGGGGCTGGCGCACCGGCCGCGCTTCGACCCGCGCCGTCTCGAGCGCCGGCGCGACCGAGGAAACGTCCCACCCCGGCGCGTGCCAGAGGAGGTATCTCACGGCTTCGCGCTCACGCCGGTGGCGGCGCTCTCCGCGGGCAGGGGCTTCACGCCCGTCAACATGCGGTAGGGCCTGCGCGACATCTGATCCACGAAGTGATTGAGCCGGCGCGACGCGTCCGTCAGGTTGGTGACCGTTTCGCGCAGACTGCCGCGGTTTTCGAGCGCGAGGCTGTCGAGCCGCAGCAGCAGCCGGTTGGTGTTCGCCACCGCCGTGGCCACGGAATCCGACAGGCCGTGCCGCGCGAACCCATCCACCAGGGAGTCGACCCGGCTCATCGTCGCGGCGACGCCGGTCAGCGTGCGCTCGATGTCGGGCGCGACGTCGCGCAGCGTGCCCTGCACCCGGACCAGCGTCTGCGTGGCCGTCCGGACCATTTCCTGCACCCGCTGCGACAGCTCGTCCGCTACCTCGGCAAAGGCCTCCAGCGCGCTGCCGCGGCGGCGTGAATCGAGGGTGTCGCCCGCGGTCACGTAGGCGCGCCGCCGCCCGACGGTGTCGGGCAGCACGAGCCGGATGTCCACGGCGGGCGAGATCTGGCTGGCCTGCACGAGCTCGGCGCGCGTGCCGAGCGGCAGCTGGAGACTGGCGCCGTCCTCGAAGCGCTCTTTGACGGAGAGCCGGGCGACGAACGCGATGCGGCGCGTGGTGGAGTCGACGCGCGGCGAGATGCTCGTGACCCGGCCGACGTCCAGCCCCTGGACGATCACGCGCGTGCCGGGGGAGATGCCGTCGGCGCTCGCGACCCGGACATAGAGGTCGTAGCGCCGCTCGCCCCACCCGCTGGTGGCGATCAGCGCCCCCACCACGAGGGCGATCGTGGCGACCATCAGCAGCCCGACGTAGAAATCCTGACGCGTTTCCACTCGTCGCTGTCGCTCACACCGGTTGGGGTTCGAGCACTCCGGGGCGCGTGAGCCGGTAGACCCGGTCCACCCGCCGCAGGATCACCGGAGGGACCTCCTGGCCGGTGATGAAAATCGTCCGCCGCGCCCCCTCGGCCGACTCACCGCCGCGCGCGTACTCCAGCAGCTCCGACGCCACGCGGCTCGTCAGTCCGTCGAACGGCTGCTCCAGAATGAGGAGCGACGGGTCGAGCGCCACCGCCCGCGCCAGCGCCGCGCGGCGCCGTTCCTCTTCATTGGCCTGCGCGGGGCGCACGCCGGCGGCCTCCCGCAGCCGCGACGCCGCGAGCATGACATTCACGCGCCCCTCGATATCGTGGGAGCTCGCGCCGCTGCCGAACCGCAGGGGGAGCGCGATGTTATCCCGCAGCGAGAGGTTTTGGAGGAGGCCCCCCCCGTCGCCGGCGGGAAGGTAGCCGACCCTGCGACGGAAGGCCAATCGCGCGGGCTCGGGCAAGCCCGCGACCTCCGTACCGAACACCAGCGCGCGTCCCGTAAGGGGACGCTCGAGGCCCAACGCGTAGCCGCCCAACGCCCCGATCCCGGCGTCTTCATCGCCGAGCACGACGACGGTGTGCCGCTCCTCGACCGTCAGCGAGAACGGATGGGTCGCGTGACGGGCGAGGGGGATATTCTCGAAGCACAGCGGCGCGGTCATGTCAGCCGAGCGCGACGAACAGCGCGGAGCACAAGAAGATCCCGACGATCGCCGTGACGACGGCGCGGCTCGCCGCGATCGGGATCTCGGTCGGCGCGCGGCGCACCGACAGGCCAAAATAGCTCGGCACGATGCCGACGATCGCGCCGAAGGCGATGGCTTTGAAGACGGTCAGCCAGACGTCCTTGGCGCGCAGCGACGCCAGGACGATGTCGAAATACCGCGCGCCGGAGACGCCGTTGAAGCGCGCGGCCGCGAACCCCGCCATCACCGCCACGACGTCGAACACGACGAGGAGCACGAAGATGCCGACGAGCGATCCGACGAAGCGCGGCAGCACGAGGTACTGCTTGGGGTCGATGCCCATCGCTTCGAGCGCGCGCACCTCGCCGAGGACCTGATTGGTCGCGAGCTCCGCGGCGATGGCGGTCCCGGAGCGGCCGGCGACGATCAGGGCGGTGAGCAGCGGCCCGAGCTCCCGGACGATGGCCACGACGATCAGCGTCCCGATGAAATCGGTGGCGCCGAAGCGGCCCAGCTCGCGGGTGGCCTGCGAAATGAGGAGAAACGACAGGATGCCGGACAGCAGGGTCACGAGGCCCACGGCGTGCAGGGCCGTGAACCGGACCTGGTTCAGCGCGATGCGGAAGGCCACGTCGCGGCCGGCGGCGGTGAGCCGGCCCGCCGCCCCGACGGCGCCAAAGCCAAAGCGCGCCAGCGCCCCCAGGCGGGAGAGCCGGCGCGCTGTGGAGCCGCCGATACGACTCAGCAGATCGGTCAGGAGCGCTGCACGCGCTGCAGCCCTTCCTGCGCCTCCGCATACTCGGGAAAGATCGCCAGCGCGCGGTTGAAGTAGTCCACCGCCTTGGCCTTGTCACCGCGGTCCTGGTAGAGCAGGGCCCGCGAGTAGTACGTCAGCGCTTCGGTCGGCACCTGGCGGTTCATGCGCTGCTCCGACGCCGGCCGCTGCAGGGCCGGGAGATTCGCGTCCTTCATCAGGCGCGCCGAGATGTTGCGGATGATGTCGAAGAGATGATCGCGCTGCATCCGCTCCGATTCGGTCTTGATGATCTCACCGGTCTCGGTATTGACGAGGCGGACGTCGACGCGGAAGTCGCCGTAGAAGTCGACGAACGTGCCGAGGACGGTGTAGCGCGCGCCGACGAGCTTGCCGATGCGAGCGGCGGTCGCGGGGTCGACGCGGTTCTGGGCACCGAGGTTCTGCTCTTCGAGCAGCCGCTGGATCTCCTGGCGCTCCACCACGCGGGCCGCCGGGTTGGCCGACAGCTCGGAGATCATCATGCCGGCAATGCCGCGCTCCAGGGCGTCGAAGTCTTCCTTGCCCTGGCCGTACGAGCCGCCGTTGTTAAAGGGCAGCACGGCGATGCCGGGCCGGGTATCCTGACGCTGTTGGGCGCTTAAGAGAACCGGTACCAGGGCCAGCACCGACACGGCGGAACGGACTCGCATACGGACTCCTCGGGTCACAGGGTCACCTTCATGCCTTCTTGCGCGGCCAGCACTTCCAGGGACCGGCCGCCGCCTTTGGCGAACCGGCGCGCGGCCGCGAGCAATCCATCCATCGCTTCGTCGCTGTGCTCGGGCTCGTGGTGAAACAACACCAGCCGTTTCACGCCCGCCTCCTGCGCCAGCGTCACCGCTTCTTCGTACGTCGAATGGCCCCAGCCACGGTGCCGCTCGAGCTCCTGCGGCGTATACATCGCATCGTGGATCAGCAGGTCCACCCCGTCCAGAAACGCCACGAAATCCCGCCGCCAGGTGTTGCGGACATCGTAATGACCGCCGGGCCCCAGCTCGTTATCCGTCACGTACGCCATACAGGGACCGCCTTCGCGCGGCGTGAGCCGGAAGGCCAGCGTGTTTCCCGGATGCCGCAGCTTCGTGGTCCGTACGCGGAATTCCCCGATCGAAAACTCGTCCTTATCCACCTGCTGCACCGTCAACTGCGCCGACAGCGCATCGAGCGGCACGGGAAACACCGCCGGGTCCATCTGCTGCCGCAGGATCGCTTCGAGCGATGCGGTCCCCTGGCGCGAGCCCCAGATCCGCACGGCATTGCCGGGGGCGAAAAACGGCTTGAAGTGCGGCAACCCCTGAATGTGATCCCAGTGCGCATGCGACAGTAGAATCTCGACGCTCACCGGCCCATTCGGTTTCGCGACCAGATCGAGTCCCAGGGCGCGAATGCCGGTACCCGCATCGAGGACCACGAGCTGCCCGCCGGCTCCTTCGACCGCGACGCACGGCGTGTTGCCGCCGTAGCGCGCGGTGTGGGGGCCGGGGGTCGGAATGCTACCCCGCGTTCCCCAGAAGGTCACCGTATAACTCATGCGTTTCGGCACGCCGTGGCCGGCTAAGTTACGGGAAATTCGTGACGTAGGGCCGTGACCCGGCTCACGAGCGACCCGCCGCCTGCTCGAGTGCGCCCCGGTCACGGATCACGATGTCCTTGCGACTTACGTCAATCAGCCCCTTGTCGACGAGCTCGCGCATCGTGCGCGACACCGTCTCGCGGGACGAGCCGATCATCTGGGCGATGGTGTGGTGGGTCAGCCGGCGCGTGATGCGCTGGCCGTCGTTCTCGTCGGCGAGCTCGAGCAGCAGCTGCGCGACGCGGCCATGCACGTCGAGCAGCACGAGGCTGCCGACCTTTTCATCGACCCGGCGCAGCCGGCGCGACAGCTCGCGCAGCAGCGCAAGCGCGATCCCCGGCGCGTGTATCAGGATGCCCTGGAAGTCCTCGCGGCGCAGCACGATGAGCGTCGAATCCTCCATCGCGATCACGTGCGCCGAGCGCGGCTCGTCGTCGATCAGCGCCATCTCGCCGAAGAATTCGCCCTCGCCCAGCACCGACAGGATGACCTCGCGACCATCCTCGCCGATCAGCACGACTTTGACCTGCCCCTTGGCGACGACGTAGAGGGCGTCGCCGGGGTCGTCTTCAAAGAGAATGACCGAGTTCCTGGGGTAGGCGCGGTCGCGGGCGACTTCCACCACCCGCGCGAGATCGGGGGGGGCGAGCTTGCTGAACAGCGGGACCTTCTGGAGGACTTCGGCTGCCGACACGCGCTGGGTCTCCCCCGGGCTGGGGCATTGGGACGGGCTAGCTTACGCCTTCGGGCAAGCGGTGTCAATTCGGTACGGGACGCGCCGTCTTGCCCCCAAGTTGATGCGCCAGTTATATTTCCGCCCACTTTAGTCCGTTCGACTTCAGCCAGGATGGGTGCAGTGAAACCCGGGATTCACCCCAAGTACCGTCGGGCCAACGTGCAGTGCGCGTGCGGCAACACCTTTGTCACGCGCTCGACCGTCCCCGCAATCCACGTCGAAATCTGCGCCAAGTGCCACCCCTTCTACACGGGCAAGCAGAAGCTGATGGACACCGCCGGCCGCGTGGAGCGGTTCCGCCAGAAATACGGAACCGGCACGACCAAAGGCAGCTGATTCCGTGGACGTCCGACTCCGCCAGGCGCTCGCGCGGGCGGAGGAGGTCGCCCGGCAGTTGGCCGACCCCGACACCGCGCGGAACCCCGCCACCCTGAAACAGCTGGGCCGCGAGCACGCGCGGCTCGACACCATCCGCCAGACCCACGAGAAAGTCGAGCGCCTCGAGGCCGAGCTGGCCCAGGCGCGCGAAGTGCTGGCCGACAAGGATGCCGAGCTGGCGCAGCTGGCGCGCACCGATGTCGACCGCCTGCGGCCGGAGCTCGAGCGCCTGGCCACCGACCTGGACGCGCTGCTCACCCCCGCCGATCCGCTGGACGACCGCGACGCCATCGTCGAAATCCGCGCCGGCACGGGCGGTGACGAAGCCGCGCTCTTTGCCGGCGAGCTCTTCCGCCTGTACACGCGCTTCTGCGAGCGCCGCGGCTGGAAGGTCGAGATCCTCTCGCTCTCCGCAGGCGGCGTGGGCGGCATCAAGGAAGCGGTCTTTGCCGTGCGCGGCCCCAAAGCCTACGGGACCCTGCGCTACGAATCGGGCGTGCACCGCGTGCAGCGCGTCCCCGAGACCGAAGCCCAGGGACGCGTGCACACCTCCGCCGCCACGGTCGCGGTCCTGCCGGAAGCCGAGGAAGTGGACGTCAAGATCGAAGACAAAGACCTGCGTATCGACGTCTTCCGGTCCGGTGGCCCCGGCGGGCAGAGCGTCAACACGACCGACAGCGCGGTGCGGGTCACGCACCTGCCGACCGGTCTCGAAGTCAAATGCCAGGACCAGAAGTCGCAGCTCCAGAACAAGATCAAGGCGCTGGAGATCCTGCGCTCCCGCCTGCTCGACCGCATGGTGGCCGAGCAGGAAGCGGCGCGCGCGCGCGACCGCCGCGCGCAGGTCGGGACGGGCGATCGATCGCAGAAGGTGCGGACGTACAACTTTCCGCAGAACCGCGTGACCGATCACCGCATCCATTTCACCACGCACAACATCGCGGACGTGATGGATGGGAAGCTCGATGAGCTGTTGACCGCGCTGCGGCAGGCGGGCGAAAAGGAGCGACTCAGTGCTTGACGTCTGGGCGGCCGTGTCGGGCCAGACGGTCGGTGAGGCCTGGCTGCGGCGCGATGAACCGAAGTCCCCCGCGACGGTCGCGAAATTCGAAACGGCCATGTCGCAGATTTCCCGTGGCGTGCCGTTCGCGTATGCCGTCGGCCGCGTGGGGTTCCGGACGCTCGACCTCGCGATCGATCGCCGCGCATTAATCCCCAGGCCCGAAACCGAAGGCCTCGTGGAGCTGGTACTGCGGGAAGGGGGAAGGGGGAAGGGGGAAGCGTGGGGGATTGCGGCTGACATCGGGACCGGCTCCGGATGCATTGCCCTGTCGCTGGCCGTCGAAGGGTCGTTCGAGCGCGTCATCGCGGTGGAGCGCTCGCCCGCGGCGGCGGCGCTGGCACGCGAGAACGTCGCGGCCATTCAGCCCCTCGTCCCCGTCGAGATTCTCGAAGGGAACCTGCTGGAGCCGCTCGGCGAGTGCCCGGAGCGTTATCGTGTGATCGTGGCGAACCCGCCGTACCTGACCGCGACCGAATACGCGGCGCTCGATCCGTCGGTCCGGGACTTCGAGCCGGGCGACGCCCTCATGAGCGGCGCGGACGGCCTCGAGGCCACGGAGAAACTCCTGGCGGGGGCGGCGGCGTTGCTCGAGGCTGGAGGCCTGCTGGCGCTCGAGATCGACGAGCGGCGGGCCACGGAAGTGCAAACGCTCGGCGCCCGCTACGGCTGGACCACGGTGGAACTTCACGACGATCTATTCGGTCGCCCGCGTTATGCGCTGGCGGTCCGCGCATAAGGGGGATGAGTGCTCGACGACAAAGCGGAAGAGCTGGGGCGGCTGCTGGGGCAGACGGAGGAGTACAAGGCGTTGCGGCGCGCAACGGAGGCCATTCGCGAGGACAAGGTGGTCCAGCAGGCGCTGCAGGAGGCCGAGCGGCTCGCCCAGGAGATCGAGCGCGTCGCCCAACAGGGCCAGGAGCCGACCAAAGAGCAGGTCGAGAAATACGATGGGACGCTCCAAAGCGTGCAGGGCCATCCGGTGTATCAGCAAATGGTTGCGGCGCAGTCGAACTTTGAAAAGTTGATGGCGAAGGTGAATAGTCGTATCTACGAAGGGATGAAAAAAGGCGCCGCCAGCCCCATCATTACGCTCGGATGACGTTTCTCGTCGTCGAAGGGCCGGAAGGCGCGGGCAAGACGACGCTGGTCCGGTGGTTGCAGACCGAGCTCGAGGCCGCCGGCGTTTCCGTCCTCACGGTGCGTGAGCCGGGCGGGACACCGGTGGCCGAAGCCGCCCGCAAGCTGGCCCTGAAATCGCGGCACGACATGGCCCTGGGCGCCGAGCTGTTTCTGGTCCTCGCGGCGCGGGCCGATCTGGTCGAACGCGTGATCCGCCCCGCGCTCCAGGCGGGCCAGGTGGTGCTGTGCGACCGCTTTTGGCTCTCGACGCTCGCCTACCAGGTGGCCGGTCGGGGGTTGCCCCGGGCGGAGGTCGACGCGGCGTTACGGCTCGCGACGGGCGGCCTGGAGCCGGATCTGACGATCGTGCTGGATGTGCCGGTGACCGTGGGGCGCGACCGCCAGCGGACGGCACGCAAGGTGCGCGATCGATTCGAGCGGGAAGATGACGCGTTCCACGAGCGCGTGCGCGCGGCCTATCGGGCGGCCGACGGACGCGGCGTCGTCCACATCGACGCGAGTCAGTCGAAGCAGGCGGTGCGGCAGGCGGCGTGGCACTGGGTTGCTCAAACGGCGGAGCTTTCACTGCGAGGCGTTTCATGATACGTCACAAGGGTCCGGTGGTCACCCTCGTTGCCCTGGCCGCGCTGGCGACCGGCGGCTGGTTCCTGCAGCGGGAGACGGAGCCGGCCGGCTCGGTCTACCAGCAGGCGCGGCTCTTCGATGACGTGCTCGCGCATGTCGCCGACTACTACGTCGACTCGCTGGACGAGCGCAACCTCTATCAGATGGCGATCGACGGCATGCTCGACCAGCTGGGCGATCCCTACTCCGTCTATCTCAAACCCGACGACTTTCGCCAGCTGTCCGAGGCGACGACGGGGAACTACACCGGCCTCGGCATCCAGATCGACGTGCGCGACGGGTGGATCACCGTCGTGGCGCCGCTGCCCGATACGCCCGCGGAGCGCGCCGGCGTCGAGACGGGCGACCGCATCGTCAAGCTGGATGGCCGGCCCACGGAAGGGTGGAAGCAGGACCAGGCCGTGAAAGAGCTGCGCGGGTCCGCCGGCACGACCGCCAATCTCACGATCCGCCGCGCCGGCATCCCGGAGCCGATCGAGTTCAAGATCACGCGCGCCACGATTCACGTGCGCTCGGTCCAGATCGCCATGATGCTGGACGACCGCGTCGGGTACATCTCGCTGTCGCCCGTCAACGAGACGTCGGCGCGCGAGGTCGCGGAAGCCGTGGACACGCTGCTCAAGCAGGGCATGAAGTCCATGGTCTTCGATCTGCGCGGCAACCCGGGCGGCCTGCTCGATCAGGGTGTGGCGGTGTCCGATCTGTTCCTCGATCCGTCGGACGAAATCGTGGAGACCCGCGGCCGCGCGCCGGGGTCGAGCCGCGAGTTCCGCGACACCAAGGCGCAGCGCTGGCCCAACCTGCCGATCGTCGTCATCGTGAACGGCGGATCGGCGAGCGCCGCCGAGATCATCGCCGGGGCGCTCCAGGACCACGATCGCGGGCTGGTCGTGGGGACGCCGACCTTCGGCAAGGGCCTCGTCCAGTCCTTCTGGCGGCTGACGCCGGAGTCGGGCCTCAAGCTGACGACGGCCCGCTGGTATACGCCGAGCGGCCGTACCATTCAGCGGGTGACCCGGACCGAAGACGAGCAGGAGGCGCAGGTCCTGGCGGCCCAGCGCGGTCAGGATACGGTGCTCAACGCCGACTCGCTGCGGTTCCGCACCGATGCCGGGCGGCCCGTCTACGGCGGCGGCGGCATTCGACCCGACATCTTTGTGGCAGCGGATACGTTCACCACGGGGGAGCGGCAGTTCATGCGCGCGCTCGGCGAGAAGATTCCGATCTACCGCGACGTGCTCGCCTCCTATGCGCTCGAGCTGAAGGAAGGGCGGCGCCTCCCGTCGGCGACCTTCCGGGTGTCGGCGGGCATGGTCGACGAGATTCTCCGGCGCGTGCGGGCCAAAGGCGCACTGCTGCCGGATTCGATCGTCGCACCGGCCCGGTCGTTGATCGCGCAGGAGCTGTCGTACGAGGCCACGCGGTACGTCTTCGGCCGTCCGGCCGAGTTCCGGCGCCGCATGGCCGACGACCGCCAGGTGCAGCGGGCGGTGACGCTCGCGAGCCGCGCCAAGTCGCCGCAGGATCTGCTCGCGGCCGCCGGTGCCCAATCCGCGAACGACCGGCAATAGGGCTCATCGGGCCGGGCCGGGCGGGCGTCGGACTGGCGCTCGCCCTGAGCCAGGCCGGCTACACCGTCCACCTTCACGGCCGGCATCAGAAGCGCGTCCCCGCGCCGCTCACCCTGACGGTGGGCGAGGGCGAAGCGCCGCCGGCGTGGATCGCGTCCACGCCGATCGTCATTCTCGCCGTGCGGGACGACGCCATCCGTCCGCTCGCCGCCGCGCTCGCCGCCGCGCGGGCCATTGCCGAACGCCACGTCGTGCTCCACCTGTCCGGCGCGCAGGGACAGGAGGCGCTGGGTTCGCTCGTCACCAGCCGGGCGGCGTTGGGATCGCTGCATCCGCTGCAGACGATCGTGGAGCCGGAGCGGACGCCCGCCCGCCTCAAGGGCGCCTGGGCCGCCGTCGAAGGGATGCCGCGCGCGGTGGAGGCCGGCGAGCGCCTCGCGGCCGACCTCGGCATGCACCCCTTCCGCATCTCGACCAAAGCGAAGCCGATCTACCACGCCGGCGCGGTGTTCGCGTCGAACTATTTGGTCGTGGTCGAAGCCGTCGCGCAGCGGCTGCTGCGCCACGCCGGGCTCTCGGATGCCGACGCCTGGGCGGCGCTGCGGCCGTTGGTCGAGGGCACGATCGAGAACCTGAGCCGGGGGGCAGGCGAGCCGCGCACCGCGCTGACGGGGCCCGTGGCGCGCGGCGACACGGCGACCGTCGCCCGGCATCTCGAGGCGCTGGATATGGATGATGCCGCGTTGTATCGCATGCTGGGCCGCGCGGCGCTCGAGCTGGCGCAAAAGCAGGGGATGGACAAAGCGACGGCGGGGCGGGTGGCCGACGCGCTGGCTACTGATCTACCACCCGTGATCCGCCCGGCGGCGCAAACCTGAATTCCGCCCACGGGATGTCGCCGTTGACGACGGCATCCTGGAGCATCACCGTCCGGCGTTGGCCCGACGTCTCCGCGATTTCCACCCGCCGCACCAATCCGTCCGACCGGCTGACGTAGATCGTCGCCTCGGTGTAGGGGAGGTCGCCGCTCTTCGGCGTCAGCACGATCGCGTCCGCCACACCGGCGGCCGATGAGTCGGTGCGGAGATAGCGGGCGTCGTAGCGCTCCCGCGGGCGCTCGACGAACTGGCCGATGAGATTCGGGCCGGAGGTGCCCGTCGCGGGAATCGCCGACCGGATCACCTGACCGGGCGTGCTGCTGGGCGTGTAGAGCCAGAGGTAGCGTCCATCGGCGACGATGCGATCGCCGGCGGGATCGGTGAAGCGCATGGCGAAGTGATTGGGCCGGCGCTGGAACAGCCGCCCGCGCGTCGTGTCGGGGCCGCCGAGCATGGGGTTGTCCACGACCTGGACGAAGTCGGCGGCGAGCGTGCGGACGGAATCGTAAGTCCTGCTCGCGCGGTCGAGGATGGGCCACGGATCCTGCACCCGGAGGGCGACGAGCAGCAGGACGGCGATCATGCACTGACCGCGGCGGGCTCGGCCACCCGCCGCCCGATAGCCTCCGCGATGATCCGGACTTCCTTCATGAGCTGGGCGAACTGGTCGGGATAGAGCGACTGCGCGCCGTCGGACAACGCGTCTTCGGGATGCGGGTGCACTTCGACCATGATCCCGTCGGCCCCCGCGGCCACCGCGGCGCGCGCCATCGGGGTGACCTTGTCGCGCAGGCCCGTGCCGTGCGAGGGATCGGCGACGATGGGCAGGTGCGACAGGTTGTGCACGACCGGAATGGCCGTGAGGTCGAACAGATTCCTGGTACTCGTGTCGAAGCTCCGGACCCCGCGCTCGCACAGGATGACGTCGTGGTTGCCCTCGGCCAGGAGGTACTCCGCCGACAGCAGCAGCTCCTGCACCGTCGCGCTGATGCCGCGCTTGAGCAGGATCGGTTTGCCGCAGCGCCCCGCGACCTTGAGCAGCGAGAAGTTCTGCATGTTGCGCGCGCCGATCTGCACGATGTCGGCCATGGCGGCGACATAGCCGAGGCCGGTTTCATCCATCGCCTCGGTGCAGATCAACAGGCCGGTCTCTTCCCGCGCCTTCGCCAGGAGCGTCAGGCCCTGCTTGCCGAGTCCCTGGAACGAATAGGGGGAGCTGCGCGGCTTCCACGCGCCGCCGCGCAAGATCACGGCACCCGCGTCCTTCACCTGGCGCGCCGCCTCGAGGATCTGGCGCTCGGTCTCCACCGAGCAGGGACCCGCCATCGCCACGACGTCATTGCCGCCGATGCTGACCCCACCGGGCAACCGCACGATCGTCGGCTCGGCCTTCCACTCGCGGCTGACCTGTTTGTAGGGCTGGGAGACGTGAATGACTTGCTGGACGCCCGGCAGGCCTTCCAGCCGCGAGGCGTCGACGCGACCGTCGTTGCCGACGAGGCCCACCGCGGTGCGCTGCGCCCCCGGCATGGGACGCGCTCCGTAGCCCATCTCCTCGATGACGGAGACGACCTTCTGCACTTCCTCGCGCGTGGCTCCATGCCGCATGACGATCAGCACGACTCAGCCTCTCCCGTCCCCGATGGTAAAGCGATCGCCGTCTTTCGCGGCGGTCACGGATCCTGTGTAGCTCTTCCCGGCCAACGTTGCCGGGTCCGAAGTTTCTACTGGAGGATAGAAGTGCGTCAAGACGAGCCGCTTGGCGGACGCCTCCTGCGCCAGCCGGCCGGCGCGCTCCGGCGTCAGATGAGTATCCATCGCCATCGATTCGGGGAGGGAGCACTCGGCGAGGAGTAGATCGCAGCCAGTCGCCCACCGCGACAGCTCCGAGCTGGGGCCGGTGTCGCCCGTGTACACCAGCCGCCCCTCCGGCGCCACGAGCGACAGGGCGACGCTCTCGGTGGTGTGCGGTACCGGGAACGTCTCGAGGCTGACGTCGGCGTTCAGCGGGAACGGCTCGCCATCCCGCACGTCGAGGATGCCGATCGGGAATCCCGGATCGAGCAGCCAGTCGCCGTACCCCTCCGCCAGCGAGCGGATCAGCTGGACGACGCCGGGAGGGCCGAGGATCACGAGCGGCTCGCTGCGCGGCGGCTGGGTCGTGTATTTCAGGGCATAGACGAGCATCGGGAGCTCGCCCCAGTGGTCCGGGTGAAAGTGCGACAGGATCACGTGACTGACCTGGTGCCACGGCAACCCGAACTCCGCGAGGCGGTGCAGCGACCCCGCGCCGCAATCGAGCAGGACGCGCACGTCGCCGCGCGACACCCAGTGACAGGGACTGGTACGGCGCGCAGACGGAGCGACGGTGCCGGTGCCGACGGTGACGAGTTCCATACTCACTTTCCGCGGAAGACGATTCGCTTGAAGACGACCATCCCGGGCGCCTTGAGCTTGGAGAGATACACGCCCGCCGGCAACGGGTGCCCACCGTCGGTGCGGCCGTCCCACATCAATCGGGGATCACAGGTCGTGCCCCCCGCCGGCCCGCGTCCGTACCGCCCCGCCGGCAGGATGGCCGGGAAGTCGGGTCCCGGGATGAAACGGCGCACGCGGTTGCCGCGCAGGTCCAAAATGTCGAGCTCCACCACGCCGGTCGTGGCGAGATCGAACCACAGGCACGTCGAATCGCGTCCGAACCCGGGGAAGGGGTTGGGGAAGTTCTGGTAGAGCAGCGTGACGGTCGGCGTTCCACCGTCCACCACGAGGAACGAGCCGAGACTCGGGCTGAGGCTCGTGTCGGGCCCGGCGTGCGTCACGAGCAACCAGCGGTACAGGGCGTTGCGCTCGAGCGGCTGCGGCAGCCGGAAGCTCGTCGTCGTCACGCCCGCCACGCCGAAATCCGGAATGGTGTCGGCGGCCCGGCGGACGAAGAGGTCGTAGCTGTAAGGACCCGGCGGCGACGCGACCGGGGGCGAGGTCCAGGTGAACGTGGGCTGCACCGAATCGGTGACCGAGCCGGCGGGGTTGCTGAGCGACGTCAGCGTTGCCCACAGCGGCACCGTGAGGGGACCGATGCGGCCGGTGCTCGTGGTGTCTCCGGCGTCGTTCCGCGCGTGCACGGACCAGAAGATCACGCCGGGCTTGAGCGGCCGCCGGAGATCGACCGCCTGCGCGGTCACGACGGTATCCAGCACCACGGCGGCGAACGCGCTGTCACGCGCGATGCGCAGCCGGTAGGTCACGGGCGGGGGCGGGAAATTCGGGTCGACGAGCGCCCAGGCGAACGTCGGGGTGATCGTGGTGAGCCGGCTCGCGACCGGCTCGAGAGGCGTGACGCCGCCGGCGGGAATCCCGGCGGCCGCGGCGAAGTCGGGACGGCCCCAGCCGAACGTCGAATCGGGCGCGGCGCGATTGGACGCCGCGGCGCGGAGCGCGTCGCGCAGCCCCATCGGGGTGATCGCCGGCTGGAGCTGAAGCAGCAGCGTGGCTCCGGCGGCGATCAGCGGCGTGGCGAACGACGTACCCGCCAAGCGCCCCACGCGGTTCGGCGCGATGACGACGCACACCGCGACGCCGGGGGCCGTGAAGTCGGGTTTGAGCCGGCCGTCGGCCGTGGGGCCGCGGCCCGAGAAGATCGCGATCGCGCCCAGGGAGTCTTCCGCGCCGATCGCGAAGGCGGAGTCGGCATCCGCCGGCGTCCAGATGCTGCGGAACGCCGGTCCCGTGTTGCCGGCGGCCGTGACGACGACGATGCCGCGCCGGACCGCTTCATCCGCGGCGATCGTCGTCACCGCGACATCGCCGTTGACTTGCGAGGGCTGGTAGCTGAAGCCGTTGTCGAAGACGAGGTAGGCGAGGCTCGAGGAGACGATGTCCACCCCGATCGAGTCCGCCCACTCGAGCGCGCTCACGTAGTCGTCTTCTTCGACGCGCGTCTCGGAGCGGACGTCTTCGGTCTTGGCGAGCAGATACGTCGCTCCCGGCGCGATGCCGCGCAGCCGGCCCGGGACGTCGCCGGCGAACAGCGACCAGACCGACGTCCCGTGGTTGTGCGCTCCGGCGACATCGATGCCGAGCTCATCGCGCACGGTGTTGTCGTCGAAGACAAAATCCCGCTGCGCGGCGACGGTCACGCCGGTGAACGCGGGGTTCGCCGTGTCGAACCCGGTGTCGAGCAGCGCGACGGTGACGCCCGCGCCGTCGGCGCGGGCGGTGACGGGCCGGAGGTTCAGCCGGCGCAGCGGCATCTCGGACGGCCCGTAGACCGGGTCGCCGATCACGCCGCAGGTGTCGCCGACGCCGGCCGGTCCGGGGGCGACGGGACGCGGAGTCGTCGGGAGGGGGAGCGCGTCGCGATTCAGCCGGAAGCGGCCCAGCGGCTGCATGCGCACGAGGTCGGGGTCCTGGGCGAGGCGCCGCAGCGCCCCGGCGGGGGCGTCGACGCTGATGGCGTGCAGCCAGCGGCTGCGGGCGCGAATCCGGGCGCCCGCGGCCTCGGCCCGGCCGGCGAGGCCCGCGAGGGGCGCGCCGGGCCGGACGAACAGCCAGGCCGAGAGCGTCGTATCCGGCGCGCGCTGCCACACGCCCGCCAGGACCGGCGAAACGAAGGGCCGCTGCGCCGCCGCGCTCGCGGGGAGCGCGAGCAGGGTCAGCGCAACGGCCCCCAGCAGGGGGGGGCCGCGCACGGGCGTTAGGCGGGTTCCATCTGCCCGAGCCGCACGCCGACGAGCGTGGACACGCCGGGTTCCTGCATCGTGACTCCGTACACCGCGTCCGCCGCCTGCATCGTCCGCGGGTTGTGGGTGATCACGATGAATTGCGTCTGATTCTTGAATTCCGCCAGGAGGCGGACGTAGCGGCCGACGTTGGCGTCGTCGAGCGGCGCGTCCACCTCATCGAGCAGGCAGAAGGGGCTCGGCTTCGCGAGGAAAATGGCGAAGAGCAGCGAGACGGCGACGAGCGTGCGCTCACCGGAGGAGAGCAGGTGAATGCGTTGCGTCCGTTTGCCGCGCGGGGCGGCATGGATCTCGATTTCGCTGTCGAGCGGCTCATCTTCGTTCGCCAGCCGCACGTCGCACTCCCCGCCGCCGAACAGGGTTTGGAAGACCCCGCGGAAGTTCTCGCGCACCTTGCCGAACGATTCGAGGAACAGCGTCTTGGCCGTCTGATCGATCTCGCGGGCCGCCTGCTGCAGCGAGGTGCGGGCGGTGACGAGGTCGTCGCGCTGCGTCTGGAGAAAGTCGAGCCGCCGGGTTTCTTCGGCATGCTCCTCGACCGCCAGCGCGTTGACGGGTCCGACGGCGTCGATCGCCCCGCGCAGCCGGTCGTTCTCCTGGCGCAGCCACTCGATGTCGCCTTCCACTTCAGGCGCTTCGGCCAGCAGCTGGTCCAGCGGCTTGCGCCATTCCGTCTCGACGCGCTCCACCAGCCCGCGCTTGCGGCCTTCGATCTCCGTGCGCTCGAGCTGGAGGCGGTGCTCCTCTTCCCCGAGGGTCGCGAGGGCGTTGCGCGCCTGATCGAGCGCCCCCTCCGCCTGGCCCAGATCGGCATCGGTGAGCCCCACCTGCGCTTCCGCCTCGCCCGCCGCCGACTCGAGCTCCACCAGCGCGAGCCGCCGGTCCTGGAGGGCGTCTTCCCACTGCGCGCGCTGCTCGGCGAGGGACGCGCTGTCGTGCTCGATGCGCGCGATTTCGTCGGCGCGCGCCGCCGCTTGGCGCCGGGACTCGTCGGCGTCCGCGGCGGTACGGGTGGCGCGCTCCGTGGCGGCACTGAGGCGCGCCTCGACTTGCGCCGCTTCCACCTGCCAACGCACGCGCTGCTCGCGCGCCGCTTCCTGCTGCGTTTCGAGATCGGCGAGTCCCGCACGCTCGGCGCCCAGCTGCTCGGCCGCGCGCACCCGCTCGATCTCCCGCTCCTGCAGCTCGGTGTGCAGGGTGCCGAGGCGCGCTTCCACCTCGGCGAGGCGGCGGGTCAGCCGCTCCACGTTCGCCGTCGCTTCCGCCGACTGGCGCCGCGCGTGAATCACGCCGCGGTCCGCTTCGCCCTTCTCGGCGCCGGCTTCGAGCTCGCCATGGCGCGCCTGCTCGGCCGCCTGTCCCGCCGCCGCCAGCGCCGCTTCCGCGGCCGCCAGCTCCTGCACCGTGGTGTCCAGCGCGGCCGCCGCCCGATCGCGGGTCGCTTCGGCCTCGCGCACATCCTGCGCCAGCGTTTCCAGCTCGGCACGCCGCTGCAAGGGTCCGCCAGACGCGTGGGCCGGGGCGTCGAGGAAGACGGCGCCATTGGCGCGGCGCAGCGCGCCGCCTTCCAGGACTTCGTGGCCCGCCAGCAGCGCGCGCGTCCAGGCGGCCGCGGGCCCGTCCACGCGCAGCTCGTCGTGGAGGGGATGGCCGTCGGCGGCGAGCCGCGGGCCCGGCACACAGGGCAGCAGCACCAGCGGTCCGGGCTGCGTTTCGGCATGCCAGGTGCGAATGGCGTCCACGGCGGACGCATCGCGCACGAGCACCGCCTGCAGCCAGTCGCCCAGCAGCCGCTCGGCCAGCGCGGCATCGCGCCGGCTGGTGCGGACGCAGTCAGCCAGCGGACCGATCACCGCGTCGCCGAAGCGCGCGCGCGCCTTGAGCAGCGCCTGCGCCGCGGGCGCGAGGCCGACGTGCTCTTTTTCGAGCTCCAGGAGGGCGTCGCGGCGCGCCGTGAGCTGCGCGAGCGCGGCCTCGGTGTGGCGGCGCGCGGAGCGGGCGCGCATTTCCTGCTCCTGCAGCGTCGCCACGTGGCGCCGCGCGTGCTGCAGCCCTTCGACCGCCTGGACCGCCGCCTGCGCCTCGCGCGCGACGCGCTGCG
>JAUYMC010000101.1 GCA_030699545.1 Gemmatimonadales bacterium
TGCAGCGCGACGTCGTGGACCGCGCCTTGAGTCAGCTCGGCCGGCTCGACGACCTCATGCGCGAGATCGACGCCAAGATCCAGCGGCACGAGGAGCACGCCAAGGGGCTGGGCGAGCTCGAGTCGCGCGTCGCCGAGCTGAAGGTGCTGCATACCGAGGCCGTGGAGCGCTCCGAGGAAATCGCGCGCGGTCATGAGCAGGTTCGGCGTGCCGACGACGAGCTGCAGGGACGGCTCGCGACGTTGCGCGACGAGGTGCAGCGCAGCGTCAAGCGGTTCGAGCTGGAGAACCAGGGGCTCGACGCCGTGTCGCAGCGCATCGTGGACCTGCGCGGCGGCCTGTCCGACCTGGAGCTGCGGTTCCGCACGCTCGACGAGGCGAGCAAAACGATCGGCGACGTGCGCGCGCGGGCGGACGGCCTGGTGAACCAGCTCGAGGGTGTGACCGAGAGCATCGGCCAGCTCGAGACGCAGGCGGAGCGGGTGAATGGCGTGGCAGCGGCGGCGGGGCGGCTGGGCGAGTCGGTCGACGACATGACCCAGCGCGTGGCCAAGCTCGAGCAGGCGCAGCCCAACGTCGCGGCGGCGCTGCAGGACGTCGCGAGCCTCAAGGGGACGCACGAGGCGGTGAAAGGCGCGCTCGAGCAGGTGCAGCTGGCCGAGAGCGAGATGGCGCGGGTGCGCGAGGGACAGGCCGCCACCAAGGCGTGGCTCGCGAGCGCGACCGAATCGGTGCAGGGGTTGCGTGGTGAGCTGGCGGCCGTCGAGGAGTTGAAGCCCGTCGTGGAGCACGTGCGGGGGGAGGCCGAGCGCGTGTCGCAGGCGCAGGGCGAGCTCGAGGCCCGCGGCAAGGTGGTCGAGGACCTCGGCGCGCGGCTGTCGGAGTTGTCGACGTTGGGCGGCCAGCTCGACGAGCGCAGTCGCGGGCTGGTGGGCCGGATGGACGGCGCCGAGGAGCGGTTCAAGGCGGTGGCGGCGCACGCCGAGGAGGCGGAGCGGATCGAGCGGCTGGTGCCGGCGGCGGTGGCGGCGGTGGAGCGGGCGGAGCGGCGGGCGGCGGAGGTGGATGGGTCGGTGGGGCGGCTCGAGGCGCGGGCCCAGAATCTCGAGGGGTTGGCCGAGCGCACGCGCGCGCTGGGGCAGGAGCTGGAAGCGCGGCAGGCGGCGCTCGACAAGGCGAGCGAGCAGCTCGATCGCGTGTCGCAGGTGCGGGAGCAGGCGGCGGCGACGGCGCAGCAGCTCGAGGAGCGCGCCGGCGCGCTCACGGCGGGTGTGGCGAGCGCGGGCGGCAAGCTCGGCGAGCTGGCGGGGACGCTGGACGAGATCGACAACCGCGTCGGGACGCTGCGATTCGCGCAGAAGCGCATGGCGCAGTTCGAGGAGCGGCTCAGCAAGTGGGAGGCGATCGAGCTGCGGCTCACGGGGGCGCTCGAACAGGTGACCCGGCGTCAGGCGACGCTCGACGGGATTCAGGCGGACATGCAGCGCGTGTTCGAGGTGTCCGAGCGGACCGTGGACGGCGTGCGGTCGATCAGCGCGGCCAAGGAGGAGGTGACTCAGACGCGGGCGATGTTGGAGAACGTGCTCGCGCTGGTGGGTCACGTGCATGATGCGGCCAACGGGCTTGAGCACCGCAAGCGCCAGGTGGAGCAGGCGGAGGAGCGGCTGGGGCGCGTGGAGGTGCTCATGGCGGATATGCGCTCGAGCCTGGAGTCGCTGAATGGCCAGAAGGCGTTGCTCGATCAGGTGATGGAGCGGGCCGAGGCGCTGGCGATCGGCACGCGCCAGGCCGAGGGGTTGATCGAGCGGCTGCGCGCGGAGCGGGACGTCACCGACAAGGTGCGCGTGGCGATGGCGGACCTGCGGGACAAGAACCGCGACGTGGCGTAAGCGCGTCGCGGCGAGGCCTCACACGACGCCGTCACGGCCTGCGAGCCGTGACGGCCCGGTCGTCATTCACCCCAGATGCATCTGCTTCAGCAGGGCCGTGAAGCGCGGGTGTGCGCGCAACATCGTAAACATCCGGGGCGAGCGCGACCGCCTTGCGCAGGGCGGCGACCGCTTTCTCGGGCCGGCCCGTTTTCAGGGACGCCCACCCGAGCGTCGCATGGCCGCGCGCATAGATAGCCCAGCGTGCAATACGCCTCGCCGAGCTCGCCGGTGGCGTCGTCGAAGCTGGGAAGCGGCGTGGGATCGCCCCGTGCGATGCGGAGCGCGCGGTACGCAAAGACGCGCTCGGTATCGCACAGATGACCGACCACGTCCTTGACGCTCCACTTCCCCGGCGCGTAGCGGTACGCGCCGCGGGCCTCGGGGATGGCCGAGAGCCGGGCGGCAACCGCGATGGCCTGATGGTCCAGCACCGCCACGACGTCTTCCGCATCGGCGATGCAGCACCCGTTGTGGCATTGCCGGTTGAGGACGGGGCGGCATCCGGGTATCTTGCGCTCCCCGCAGACGTAGACGCCGAGATGGCAGGCAGACGCCAAGAGGCCGAGCGGCTGAGGGGTTGTGAGGCGTTAGGTTGTAGGTTCTACTCGGCCTCTCGGCCGCTCAGCCTCTCGGCCTCTAGTATTTCGGGACGTAGCGCAGTCCGGTAGCGCACCTGAATGGGGTTCAGGGGGTCGCGGGTTCAAATCCCGCCGTCCCGACTGGTCAAAGAATCAGCCCTGCAACGAGTTCCGTTGTGGGGTTTTTTCTTTGCCCGAGCCCCCGTTGTGAGTCCTGTTGTGAGTCCTCACCCCCTGGCCCCCTCTCCCTTCGGGAGAGGGGGAACTCACGTTCTAGAGGAACTTCCGAAACTCCTCGACCGTGAGCCCCGCATCCCGGACGATGCCGCCCATCGTGTACGCGTTCACAGGATTGTGCCGCGGGATCGTAAGGATTCGCACGCCGTCGGTCATCACGATGTGCTTCCCCTGTCGCACGACTCCGAATCCCGCTTTCTCTAGTGCCCGCACCGCGTCCAGATGGTTGACGCCCGGGACCTTCGGCACCGCTCAGCCCGCGACGTCGACTTCGCGGACCACCGTGCCGCGCAGCAAATCCTCGCGGGCGGCGAGGTACTCGCCGATGGCGTCCCGGATGTTCTCCAGTGCCTCCTCTTCCGTCGCTCCCTGCGACCAGCAGCCGGGGAGTCCCGGAACCGAAACGCTGTAGCCTTCATCCGTTTTCTGTAGCGCGATCTTGTACTTCATGGACACCTCCCGCCTCAATATACCCACCCGAGCTTCAGCGGCTCACAATCCGCTGCGTCGGATGCAACACCACCCGCTTCACCGTTTCGGCATCAGGCTGCTGATAGGAACGCAACAACGTCTCTTCGTTCTTCCAGCCACCGGCTTCCATCACGTCACGCACCGGGTAGCCCTTCCGTTCGGTGGCCCATTTGCGGCGAATCGAGTGCCACATCGTCCACCGCTCGCGCGGCGATTTCGTGATCTCGTACGCCTTCCTGAGCCAATCATCGAAGAGATGCCGATTGCACGGCTTCTGCGGGTCCTTCGGCGCTGTGAAGACGGGCGTGTTTCCGATCGCGCCCTGCGCTCGCCTAGTTGCGGCTAACGCATCCTTCACGGGGTCGGTCATCGGGACGATCTGCTCGAATCCCGTTTTGTCCGTCTCGGCGCGCCAGCGGATGGAACCGTTCTGAAAGTCCACATCATCCCACCGCAGGTTGCACCACGCCGAGATGCGCCGTCCCGTTCCCTCGGCCACGATCAGCGCGAGCTTGAGCAGCGGGTGTACCTGATCCGCCACTCCCAGCAGCCGGAGATAGACGTCGTGCAGCATCACCGGCCGCTTCGGATTCTTCTCGCGTGGGAGCCGGACGCCGTGGAGCGGGTTCTCCTTCAAGAGTCGCCGCCCGTCCTTTGTTCGTTCCCTCGTGGCCCAATTGAGCGCCGTCATCAGGATCACGAGATCCGATGCGATCGCTTGATCCCGGACCACTTTTCCCGGCTGAACGCGGAGGAGCGAGCCGACTCCTTGCCGCCGGGCTAACACAAACCGCTGCACATCCGATTCGGAGAGCGTTTCCACATTGCGCGCGCGGCCGAGGAACGTCACGACGCGCTCGAGCGTTCGGGTGTCGGCCTTCCGGGTACGTGGCTTTTTGGTCGCAAACGCCGGGCTCTGCTTGTACAGCTCTGCCACCATTCCCAGCGTCACGCTTCCTTCATCGAGCGCTTTTTCGTTTGCGAGCAACGCTCGAACCAGCTCGTACGCTTCGCCGATCGCTTTCTCCTTGTCGCGATGCTTGAGGCTCTTCCGGTCCTCCTTTCCATTGACAAACACCGACCGCATGATCGGGCCGCCTGGGCGTGCCTCGTAGAGGCGCACGCGCCGGCCTGGTTCACCGATGGACTTCGACCAGCACCGCCTGGACTTCCGGGTCATAGCTTGCTCCGGAGTTGGGCGATGCCCTGGGCATCGGTGATGGGATCATACGGCCGGCCGGGACTCTCGGCAACGCGGTTCAGGTCGCCACGGCGGACGCGGTGGCGGCCCTTGGGGTTGGCACGACGGTCGGGGATGCGGCCATCGCGGACGGCACGGCGGATGGTCTCTTCGCAGACGCCCTTCTCGCGGGCGGCCTCGTGGATGTCGATTTCCTCGTCCAGTTGGGCGGCGGCTGCGGCGAGCAGCTTTCTCAGGAGTGCCAGGCGAGCTGCGGCGGCCTGCTCGGCGCCGTTCTCCAGGAGCGTATCGGTCTCGCGCTGCGCTTCGAGGGCGAAGGCAGCGAGCCAGGGCGGGAGGCCGTCGGGGAGCGGAAGATCCATACTGGGCATGGTTTTGTGCTTGAAATCCTGGGATTCCCGCGTCTCAAACCTAGGATTCGATCCTAGGTTTTCGAGATTCGCAGCCTAGGATTCGTCCTCCTCACCGTCTTCGTCGTCCACCTCATCCTCGTCATCCTCGTCATCTTCGTCTTCCCATTTGGCCAATTCATCGTCGACGGCATCCCTGACGTCCTGCTCGGTCCACCCCGCCTCGGCCTCTTTTTGGAGCACACGTTCCACGTCCCGCAACGCGCGAGCTCGATCGTCAGACTCCCAGTCCCACCCCATCTTGCTCGAAGCGTAGCTCTTCCCGTATTCGACGAGCTGTTGCACCCGCCGCTCATCCAACCATTCCTGGTGTTTGCGCGCGTCCTCGGCTTTCTTGTGCGCGACCTCCTCTTGGTACGGCTGGAGGACCTCGTCGACCTTCCCGCGAACGATCCGGTATGCCTCTGTGTCGTTGATCCAGCTCGGGAACGTCTTGAGCGTTACGAAGCCTTCGAGTGCCGACGCGACCTTCGCGCGCCACATGTCGGGCGTGCCATAAGGGACCTGGCCCAACCCGTACTGCTTCAACGTGGCGAGCCGCCTCAGCGGAGCTTCCTCCGCCTCGCGTTTCCTCCGCTCGGCCCGTTCGCGCTCGAGCGTCTCGAAGGGATTCGGGGGCGGCGGAGGCGGAGGTGGTTCGACGAACGGCTCGAAGTCCTCATCGCCCGGCTCGAATGCGTCGCCGTCGTCATCGAATTGCTCAGGGTCAGGTTGCGGCGCGATCGGCCGGGGCCGGGGTTTGGGCCGGTTGACCTTCGGCCAGCTGCGGCGGCCCTTCCTTGCCAGGTACGCGTCGAGCGTCCTTCGGGCGAAGCGGCGGTGCTTGCCCTGAGTCCGACTGGCGCGCACGTCGCCGCTCTGGTCGAGTTGCCGCACCTTGTCGACTGAGACGTCGAGGTAACGCGCCGCTTCGCTGGTCGTGAACCACTGCTTCCCGTTCGGCCGCCCGTTTCCCTTCCGCTTCTTGGCCATGAGACTCCTCCGGTGATCGCCACCGAAAGAGTGGGGTTGACCATGAGCCCGGTGGTAGTGAGTGTTATGCGACGGCTGTTCGTCACAAGTAGACGTTTGTTCGACAGGAGATAGGATCCTTGCCCAAGTCGAAGGTCACGCCGCGGGACGCCAAGAGTATCAGGGATCGACTTAAGACCTTCGCCGCTCGCTACGGCAGCTGGGCGGAGTTCTTGCGCCGCGTCAACGTGCCGCGTACAACCGGGATAGCGTGGTCGCGCCTCGATAAGCCCGGAGTGCCTGAGGTGCCGTTTCTGCTGCGGCTGAGTCGCGATGCTAACGTCAACCTCAACTGGCTGCTCCTGGGCGAGGGCCCAATGCTGCGGGAGCGCCAGACCGACGATCCGGCCGAGCGGGTGAAGGCGGCACTCGAGGCCGAGCTGAGACAGAGCGAGGATGCGAGTCCCGAGGAGTTCAGGGCTGCTTGGGATCGCATGATGCTTAGGGGCGACTGGTCGAAGGTGGAGGACGTCGTGTTGCAGTTGGCGGTTGACGGTGTGCGTCCGCGATTTCAG
Organism: Gemmatimonadales bacterium; assembly: GCA_030699545.1. Taxonomy (GTDB): domain Bacteria; phylum Gemmatimonadota; class Gemmatimonadetes; order Gemmatimonadales; family GWC2-71-9; genus 20CM-2-65-7. The sequence goes on from JAUYMC010000101.1 coordinate 6,355, forward strand.
GAGAACCTAAGGCTCGTTCGGCATTATGCTGGGCTGGCCCACGTGTACAACGGGTTGCGCGAGGTCCTTAAGGCGTACAACGCCAAGGACCCCAAGCGTGCCACCCCGCTGATTAGGCAAGTTGAGCGGCTTCTCTCCGAGCCCCTGGTGGGCATGGGCCTTCCCGCAACCGACGAAGCCCCCGGGGAGAAATGATCGCGATCGCCGCGCATGGTCGCACCGTGTTGCGATCGTTGCGGGGCACTCACAGGTTTTAGTTGCACCGGCTAACCACCAGAGACTATCATCGGTACCAGACCTGATGACTCAATGCTACGACCGCCATTGCCCATGAGCTTGTTCAGGTCAAAACAACGCGTCGCCGACCACGGGGAAGTGTTCACGCCTGCGTGGTTGGTGGTGGCGATGCTCGATCTCGTCATGGACGAGACCGAGCGAATTGACTCCCGCTTTCTGGAA
>JAUYMC010000103.1 GCA_030699545.1 Gemmatimonadales bacterium
CATCCGCGCCCGCCAGGCCGAGCACGCCGACATCGCGCGGCGCCACCGCGAGGCCGCCGCGGCCCGCAAGGCGGCAGCGGAGAAGACGTCCACCCTCGCGGGCGAACAGGCGGCGCTGACCGCGCGCATCGAGGCGCTCGACAAGGCGCGCGCCGACGCCCTCGCCGCGGCGGCCATGCCGCTGCCCGACCTGAGCGTCGGCGACGACGGACTGCTGTATCGCGGCCTGCCGTTTTCGCAGGCGTGCGACGGCGAGCGCATCCGGGTGAGCGTGGCGATCGCCATGGCTCTGAGCCCGGGCCTGCGCGACATCATCATCCGCAACGGGGCCCTGCTCGACGAGGTCGGCTTGGCGACCATCGCCGGTCAGGCGGACGCGGCGGGCTACCGACTGTGGGTCGAGCGGGTCGGGACGGGTGATCCGGGCGCGATCGTGTTCGTCGACGGGGCCGCCCTGGATGCCGCCGCATGACCACCGACGAACAGGCCGCGGCGGCGCCCGGCTGGCGCTTCCTCATCGGCATGGCCGTCTACGACGGCGGGGACCCGACGCGGCGGGGGTGGGTGGTCCGAGCGCACTTCGGTTCCCTCGCCGTGGATTGGGGTGACTGGAGGACGGCATGGTGCTCCGGCGAGGCCCTGACCTGCGCCTCGGGCGGCCTGCTGCTCCCCGACCTCAGTGACCGCGTGACGCTGATGGCGGCGCTGGGACTGGCGCGGGATGTCGACATGTCGGCGGACGCGCTGACGGAAATGGAGCGCGGCGTACGGCGCTGGCTGTGGGGTGCCGCCGACGCCGAATTCGCAGGGTACATCGTCGCCGCGTTGCAGGCGGCCAGGCCGTCCGCCCCGGCCGGAGACGCCCCGTGAGCCCCCGCGACGTCGTGACGTCGTGACGATCGCCTGCGCCTGCTGGGCGCGCGGCAAGGAGCGCGAGGCCGCGGCGCTGCTGGCGGCGGTGCAGGTGCGGATGGTCGAAACGGCACGGCGTGTGCCGGCCAAGATGCGCGTTCGGCGCGCGAGGAGGGCGGCGTGAACCACGCGCTACAGGACACGCTCCGGCGCCGCACCTTCGCACAGTGGCTCGCGCTGTGCGCCGACGAGCCGCAGTTGGCTGCGCTCGCTGTGGCCGTGGACGACGTGGTGACCAGCGTCGCGAGCACCCGGCTGCGTGGAGGCGACGGAGACATCCGCATCGAGGTCCACAACGTCATCCGCGCCGCGCTGGCGCTGACCGACGGGATGGGGAACTACGTGGCGAGCAAGGGGAGGACGACGTGAGCGAGGCAGACCTGCGCGCGTTCCTGGACGCGCACGGCACACCGGGGTGCCCGCCCGGGCGGTCGGGGCTCTATGTCATCGAGGTCGACCGGCCCGGCGCCACGTCCTGCCTGGCTGTTGCCGTTGTGCTGTACGAGCCGGACGACAGCGACTTCTACTTGCTCGGTCCCTGCCCGTCCGCGCCGCTACCTGGGCACGTCATCCGCCACGCCCCACTGCCCCCGCTCGGCGGGCGGTTCGCCGTGTGTGAGGTCTGCGGCGGCGAGGGGTTGCTGGAGTGCCCGCCGGGAGATAACCAGCCGTGCCCATACTGCGGCTCCACGTCGCACCCGCTCGCGACGCCCGGCGTTCGGTGGGAGGCGGGGCGATGAGCGACTGGCAGGCGCTCGGCAAGCGGGCGGTGGCGGCGGGGTTCGAGTGGCGGCCGGGAATGCTGGACCTTCTCGGCCTCCGCTACGGGCGCCGCGACGCTCCTGACAGCAAGATGTGGATTGCCGGCCCCAACCTCTCCGACGGCGCCTCCCTCGGCGCCTACGTGGCGCAGCTCCGTGAGCGGGCGGGGGATGAGACGCTGGTGGCGCTCCCGCTGTACAGGCGAGGAAGGGTCGTCTACTGCATCCGCCGCCTCACCATGTCCGGCACCATCGCCCTCGTCTTCTCCGGCGAAGACCGCACCTTCGCCACCCGCGCGGAGGCATGGGTCGCCTTCGCCGAGTGGTTCAAGGAGCAGGAGTCATGCTCCGACCGCTGACCGAGGCGCAGGCCAACGCCCTGCTCGTGCTCGCCCGCTCGCCGTGGGCGACGGCAGCCCCGGTGACCACCGGGACGAAGGTGGCCCTCAAGAACCGGGGGTATCTCGCTTCGGAGCGGGTGCAGCAGTACGGCCACCGATTCACGAACTGGCACGTCACCTACGCCGGCCGCGACAAGGTCGTCGCCATCGAGGCGGAGCGACGAGATGGGGAGCAGCGCCGGCGCGAGTCGATGGGCTCCGCGACCGTGCCGCTGTGGGCGGCGCTGCGCCTGCTGGGCTACTACGAGGGCGGCGGGCCGGACTGCCTGGACGAGGCGCGCCGCGCGCTGCGCGTGGCGCTGGGGGTGGACGATGAGTAGCGATACGAACCTGTGCGAGCGATGCGTTCACCGGCAGCGGAGCCGGGAGGCGGTGGCCGAGTGGCGGCGCGTGACGGGCGGCAAGGGCCTGGTCTGCGACCCAGCTCCGCGGGTCGAGTGCAAGGACCACGAGGGGTACGACTCGGACGGCTGGGGCCGCGAGCAGTGCGACGACTTCGAGGCCCTGTGGGTCGCGGAACTGCACACGCCCGGCGAGGGGGAGCGGTGGCGTACCTCCGCGCATGCCTTCGCGGAGGTCGCGCTGGTGAAACTGGCCGAGGGCGCAAGCCTGGACGAGATGGTTCAGGCCGCGCTTGCGGACGATGACAGCGTGGACATCTTCGGACGCTCAGCGCTGGCGGCGTCGGCGTTCGCCTACATGCACCGCAGGTTCGGTCCACCCCCGGACGGCTTCGATGGCGACAAGGTACTCGGCCGCTGGCGGCTGACCACCCCACGCTCCGACACCACCGTCACCATCTACCCATGTGCCGACAGTGTCGGTGTCGGCGTGGGCGCCCGAGGCCGATACATCGTCGACCCCACACCCGAGATCGTCGAGGCGGTGATCGCGACGCTGGCCGATCTCATGCGGCCGGTCCCGGTGCGTGACAGCATGATCAACGCCGCGGGCGTGGTGGACGGCACCGTGCTGAGCGCGGTCAATCCGTTCCGCTGGGCAGGCTACGGCGTCACCGCCGACTACTGGGCGCGGTTCGAGGAGAAAGGCGATGAGTGACGACCGATGCCAGGCGCTCGGCCGGCGGCTGCTGGATCTTGCCGCCGAGGCCAGCTCGGGACCGGACGCGAGGCCGGTGACGGCCTTCGACATCGGAACGCTCCGCGACGCCGGGGACGTGGATGCCGCGGATCTGGCGCAGGTGGTTCACGCAGCCTCGCGCGCCCTCCACGCGCGAGCGGAGAGCGCCCGCGAGGCGAAGTGGACGCGCTTGAGGGAGGCGCACGCGGACGCGCTTGCCGACCCCGAGCAGAGCGTCGCCGTGCGCTCCCGAGACGAGGCGGAGCGCTGGCGCGTCGTGCGGCACACGAGGGTGTCGGTGTGGCTCGCGGGCGATGCTCACGACGTCAAGGGGACGGCGGTCCGCCTCAAGAGCGGGTACCTAGGCACGGGCTACTACTCGCCGCGCATCGACTGGACGCAGCCGTGCCCCCGCGCCCCGCTCGAAGCCGCGGCCGCGGCGGGGAATCGCGAGGCGCTGGAAGAGATGAAGCGGCGGACGGAGGGGGTGAGCGATGTGTGACGGACGCTGCGAGGGCTGCAAGCCCGACGCGGGCGAGGCGTGGGAGCCGAGGGCGCTGGCGGCGGAGGCGGACGTCGCCGCGCTGAACGCGACGCTGGTCGAGACGCAAGCGCGGGACCGCGACGCAAACATCGAGGCGCTGGAGGAGGCGCTGATGACGGCCACCGCCGCCCGACGCGACGCGGATGTCGGGCGCGACGAGGCGCGGGCCGCGTGCGCGACGATGCGGGAGGCGCTGGAGGCACAGGCCGCAGCCGACGCGGCCCGGGGTCGAGCCCTCGGGTCCGACCGCTGGCAGGACGAGCAGGAGGCCCGGGAGAAGCAGCGGCGCGCCTACAATCTCCGTGCCGCCGCCCTCACCTCTAACGCCGGCCGCGCCCTGCTGGATCGGCTGCTGGCGGCGGAGGCGGCGCTGGCCGAGGAGCGGCAGAAGCACGAGGAGACTAAGCGTCTCCTGCTCGGACTGCGCGAGTTTCATCTCGTCGTTGATGGCGTCGAGGCCGCGATGACTGGCGAGGCGTGCCGTGCGTTCGCGCGCACCGTCGCCGGATACATGCTGGCGTTCGGGGCGGAAAACTACGTCGAGACGACGCTGGAGACAGACGGGCCGTCCGGGCGGTTCGTCCTCACCTTCCAGCGCGCCGACGGGTTGACGCCGCACGAGGCGCGGATGCAGGCCGAGGCCGGGGCCGCGACGATGCGGGGGGCGCTCGAAGAAGTCGTACTCATGGCGGAACGGATGGCGCCGTGGATGTCCGGCCCCGTGCCGCCCGCCGATCACTACTCGCTCGCCACGATGTTGGAGGCCCGCGCCGCCCTCGCCACCGACGCCGGCCGCCCCCTGCTGGAGCGGCTGCGGGCGGCGGAGGCGGACGTCGCCCGCATGCGGAGAGCGATCGAGACCGCGGTTGCGGCCCTCGCGGACAACCCGTGCGCCTGCGCGGCTCGCGACTGGTTCGCATCCACGCGCGCGAGGCTGCTCACCGCCCTCACTCGCCCGGAGCAGACCGATGACTGACCCCCTCGACCGCCTCGACTGGACGCGCGGGGCGCCGAAGAAGTCGGGGCGCTGGCTCTGCGACGTGGGCGACGACGCGGGTACCGGTTTGTTGTCCATCATCTACATCGAGGATGGCGCGCGCAGCGTACTCCTCGCGGCGAGATACCGTGACGGCATGTGGCGGTCCTTGGTCATCGACCCGGGCGCACCTATTCGCCGCCACGCCCCTCTCCCCGACCCCGCGGCCATCCGGGCTGCGGCGTTCGAGGAGTGCGCACGGCTGGCGGAGAGCGTCCGCCGTACGACAACGCGTCGGCCGCGCAGGCTCACGCGTTCAGCTTACGAGCGGCTCATCGCCGAGGATCTGGCGTGGCTCGACCTGCAACCGCGCACGTTGGAGCGCCAGCACATCGCGGAGGTACTCCGCGCGTCGCCCGGCCATGAGTACGGCCCCGACCCGCGCGCCGACGTCGCCCATCTCACCGCCGAGTTGGAGCGGGAGCGGGCGGCCGCGGCGCAGCGCAAGGCCGACGCGCAGGTCGCGGCGGTCGCGGAGGAGATGGCGCGGCTGCGGGCGCGGCTGAAGAACGCGGCCCGCATCGCGACCGGCCATGACGTCCACCGCTACCTGATCGTGAACACGGTGGGCCGTCTGGACGGAGCCGCGAAGGTCCTGCATCACCGGCGCCTTTGCGAGTTCTACGTGGCCGCGCACTTCGGGTTGGTGGACCCCCGGCAGGCGCAGGCGGAGCGCCCGGATCTGTACGAGCGCGTCCACAGCGCAACGCAGGCGCTGACCTCGTATATGGACCAGATGATCGGGTTCCCGATCGATGAACGGCCCGACTACGACGCGCTGGCGCCGCTGTTCTTCGAGCGGTTCCACAGCTTGGCGCTGGCCGCCCTCGCCGGCAGCGAGGGGGAGTGACATGGACGAGCGCGACGAGACCCTCACCGCGGCGGCGTGGCTGCGCGCCGTCGACGGCAACGACACGATCCCGCCGGTCCCGCTGGACGATCTGGCCCACCAGATCCGCAGCGATGGCGATCTCGCCGAGCTTCCGGCGCTGGCCCTGCTCGACGAGATCCAGACGCTCAGGGCCGCCCTCGCCCTCGCCGACTTCAACTTGGGCTACGACCGCGGCAACATGCCTGTTCGTATCGGTGCCTGCCAGAGCGAGGCGCTGACCGGCCTTTGGATCCTCCGTCGAGGCGCCTGCACGCACTCAGATGCCCTGCCGCTCGATAACGTACTGGCTATGGCGCTCCAGATCGGCTGCGACCGGGGGCGCGTGAAGACGCTGCGGCGGGCGCTCGCCGCGCTGACCGAGGGGGAGTGACGTGACGAACCAGCGATACGAGGCGCTGACGCGCTTGCTGTTCCGCGTGCGTCCCTACATCCTGGAGCAATCGCCCGACTCCAAGGCAGCGGCCGACGCGATCGACGCGCTGTGGCGGGCCCTGCCCGAGGACTCGCCGCTGCGACGGGAGCCGCGCCACCGCCACTTCGTGGCCCCGCGGGGGCTGCTGTGAACCTGGCCGAGGTGCTGGAATTCCTGGGCGCCGCCGCGTGCGCGACCGATAGCGGCGTGCCTCGCTGCCCGCTCTGCGGGCGCTACGCTCGGCACGAGGACGTCGGGCAGGTAGGCCACCGGTTCCGCGCAGGGAACGACGTCGGCTACGTCACCATCCACGCGCACCTACCCGGCCGCGGATGTCGCGCGCGGGAGAAGGCGGCCGCCATCGAGGCCGAGGAGGAGTGACGTGCCCCCGAAGCGCCACCGCTGGACGCCTGATCCCGACACCGAGGGCGCCCAGAAGTGCAAGGACTGCCTGCTGCGGCGCCGGGCGAGCGACCCCGGCGACGCGCGGCCGCGGTGGTACTGGCCGGTGACGTGGTGGTGGAGGCCGATGCGCGGGGACAACCGGGGACGGCGTCGGATCGGCGGCAGGCTGCCGACGTGCCCGCCGTCGCCGGAGGACTTCGAGGTAACGGAGGTATCGAGATGAACCACATGCAGATGGCGGCCAGAGCGAACGCCGCGGCCGACGCGGGCGCAGACGCAACATCGGGCCTCGACGTGACGATCGGACGACTGGTGGAGGAACGCCCCATCGACGGCTTCATGGCGGCCACCTTGTGGCTCGCCTACGGGAGGGCGGTGAACGTGGTCACCACGGCGTACCAGCGCGCGGGCGACGTTCCGACGCCCGAGAGCGCGGCGCTCGTCTCCGAGTGCCTCGCCCGGTTCGCCGACGACGTGGCCGCGACCGTCCGGCGCATCGCGGGGGCACAGTGAGGGCCGCCCCGCAACCCGTCTTCGAGCCGGCCGCCGAGGCCGCTCGCCGTCCGTGTCAGGTTGTTGTCCTACCTGACACGCCGCGTCAACCCCCGGGTCGGCCCCGCCACGGACGGCCCGCGCCGGGGCAGGTGCGCCGCGTCACCCCCGGCGAGGTCGAGGCGCTGCGCGTCTCCGACGCGACCGGCGAGACCTTCGGCGAGTGGCTGCGGCGCCGGGGGTGGGAGCGGAAGGAAGTGGACGATGAGCGGTGACGCCTGCCGCTGCGGCTGGAACGGCACGGGGCCGCACCCGTGCCACGGCAACGGGTACGCCTGCGCCAAGCCGGCGACGCGGCGGCTCTACCACGACGGCCGGCCGCACTCGCTCCCCGGGATGCAGATGAAGGCCAGCGTCACGGAGACGTGG
>JAUYMC010000106.1 GCA_030699545.1 Gemmatimonadales bacterium
CTCACCGGGGCGGCGGCCCCGAGGATTTACCCTCCCCTTGGGGTGCTGGCTCAACATCCGTCCCCATCAGCAACGGTATGTTCGGCGGGGCCTTGCCGAGCAGCCGGTAGTATTCCATCTCCAACTTGACGCTGGAAAGGATCTTACCCGTCGCATTCGATATCGAGTTGACGCTAACAGGGGACGTGAGCCCTTCGCGCACCTTGCGTATCTCGTCCGATAGGATGCCGCGGATCTCGTTGAGCGTGAACGAGGTCATTGCGTTGTCTGCCATTGGGTTGTCCTCCATAGCTCCTGATTGAGTTGCCGGTACAGTCGGACGACTTCGATGTATTCAGGCGGCAGGTCAGCCATCCTTAACCCAGTCCCACCCGTTGCTATGTGCCGTAGTTTCTCCCTTCTATTCTTCGTTCTGGTTTCTGCCCGTAGAGAGCAATCCACTGAGCAGAAGACCGTCCGTTTGCGGTGAGGGTAGCTAACGGTGAACACCGTCGAGCATTCCTTACACCTGTGTTTATCCGGCTCTGTCCGCCCGATCTTCCGTTCTATCCTGGCTATCACGTACCGACGTACGACTACATGTTTGCATTCGATTGAGCAGGTGAGCGCCGCACTGCGCACTGCGAACTCGGTGCTGCACACCACACACGCGCGCAGCCGTATCGGCTTTGGCGTTCTACCCGTGCGACGGGCTGAGTACTGGCAAGCGCGAGAGCAGTACTTAGAGACTTGTCCCTTGCGCAGCCCTGCCCGCCTGTAGGCGACACCGCACATGCCGCACGTCCACCTAGGAGGCTTTTGTTGGGCAATCCCACGACAGGGGTTTGAGCAGAAGCGCTTCGTGTCCTTAGGCCGCACGGCGAACTCAGCCTCACAGACCATGCACGAACGCGTTACCCACGGTAGGTGCGGACCGGTCACCCTGTTCTCCTTCCGAACCCGCCGTCCTCGCGCACCGTCTTCGCCGAGTGATGCGAGTGGCATAGTCCCTGCAGGTTACTGCGCTCGTCGGTGCCGCCCTGAGCCTTGGGCACGATGTGATCCACGTCGGTCGTGCGAGTGACGCGCCGCGGTGTCATGGCGCGGCACAACCGACATGTCGGCTCCTCGAGGATGACCACCGCCCGGACCCTGCGCCAGTCTGCCCCGTAGCCCCTCGCCGTGATGGTGCGCGTATCGGTCCTGGTGTCGGGCTCTCGGCGCCGGTGGACGTCGCAGCGTCCGCCGCTGGTGATCGTGTTGGGGCAGCGTGGCTGGGCGCAGGGGTGCGGCGATCGGTTAGGCATGGCGATGCTCCCGGTAGCACGACGACCAGGCGCGCGGGTCGCCGTACAGGAGGCAACACCCACCCCCCCCTACTACGTAGGGGGGTGGTTGTTCGTGTTGTGCGTGACCGCACCGTGACCGGGCCGTGACCGGAGCGTGCGACCCTCCGTGACCGGGCGTGATCGACCGTGACCGGAGCGTGACTTGCAACGTGACCGCGTTATTGTGCCAACTCATACAAGCTTCTCATACCGGTTTTCGGCGGCGTAATACCGCACGATCGGTCGCTTGGTGTTGATGCTAGACGGCTCGTTGGCGCTGTAAACCAGGCTCTTAGCCGCGAGGTTGTCGGCCCTTCGGCGGGCTCGCTCCACCTGAGCGCGGGTTGGTTTCTCGGTACCGAACATGTATCGCGCGATGCCTTCCGCGACGAGGCCATGAGCCGCCGAACGCAGGATTTCCAGCGCGTCACCGGGGGCATTCTCCACCTCAGAGAACCCGAGGTCGTGGCTGTGCGTGAGCTGGAACGGGCCAACTGGCGAGCGCGGCTGCTTGAGGTGGTCTAAGTCGATCACCGTATCGCCGGGCTCACCCCACAGAAGAATCACCGAGCCAGCGCCCGCTGTTAGTTGGAAGTTGCCGTATACGTCAGCGAGCGACGTGGGCTTCTTGTTGTCGCCCTGTGCCTTGCGTTGGTGGTGAACGACGACGAGTTGTATGTCGGCCACGGAGAGGTACTGGAACAACCGATTAACCTGCGCGGCCACCTCGTCCTTGGCGACCGCTATCGCCAGGTCCTTGAGCGAGTCGACGAATAGGTGCGTCGCTCCGACAGCGCGGCATAGGTCGAGTAGTTCCTCGGGCTTGTCGAGTGCATTGAAGTGCAGCGGGCCGGGCCAAAACCTGAGCTTAGCGTTGAGAGTGCCGCGGTCTTCCTCGATCACCATGCGCCGCAGTGACCGTCGAATCTGCTGCGGGCGGTCCATTGCGAGATACAGGACTGTGCCCTGGGCTGGCACTACGGGGAACCCGAGAACGTCGTTGCGCAGACCGGCGAACGCGAGTAGTAACTGCTGTGAGAGTGTCGACTTACCGACGCCGGAGGGGCCGACGATGAACAACGATTCACCCGCGGCCATGATGATCTCGTCGTCGCGGCCCCATAGACACGGGATCACCTCGGGAGCGTCGAGAATGAATGGCCCGCCGAGCTGCCAATGCTCTTTCGGTGGGTGAATCGGTTTCGCCGGTGCGAAGTCGTCGACGCTGTGACCCGCCGCCAGGTGGTCGAACGCGTCCTTGCCGGTGATGGCCTCAACGACCCGCACCGACGCCGCGATACCGGTGAGGGTCGCGTACACGTCGGCCGCGTGCCTGTATCCTGCCTCGTCCTTGTCCTGCACGACGACGACCCGCGCGCCGCGAAGCGACTCGGCATACTCGGCGCGCCACTTGCCGGCACCGCCCGATGAGGTGGTCGCTATAAGCCCTTTCGCGCGAAGGGCGTCCGCGTCCTTCTCGCCCTCGGTGACGTAAACGGGTTCACCCATGCGGATCGCGAGCGCAACGTCAGGCAGGCGGTAGAGAGTCGGCCGTGTGCCATTCAGGCCCCAGCGCCAACCACCGGCGCCGTCGGGGGTGCGCTGCCGGAAGTCCTTGGGTGCCATTCGCACGACCTGGTACAGCACCTTCCCGGCTTCGTCGGTGTAGTCGTACTCGGCGACGATCTCGCTGTGTGGCGTCTCGCCGAGCAGGTTCCGGGCCCGGGCGGCCTCGAAAACGGTCGGCTGGGGGCACCCGGCGTGACAGTGGAGAACGACCTTCCCGGCCTTCTCCGAGATGTTCATGCTCGGGTTACGGTCATCGTGGGCGACGCAGTGCGTAAGCCCGCGGCCAGCCTTCGCGCTGGCGTGGCAAACGCACCGCGAAGCATCGCATTCTAGCGCGGCCAGGACCGTCGCGGCACTCATCGGTGCAACCGCAGCCAATGGTCGATAGCCGCGGGCAGCAGCCGTCGCGCATCCGTGTCGCCGTCGAGTGCGGCCTGCAGGAGGTCTAACGCGATCCCCCAGGCGGCCGCGGCATCCGGGCAGGCGGGGCAGGAGTACGCCGGCGTTTCCCTGCGCATCGTTCACCAGCACCCCCGCTGTGTCGTCGTCACCTGACCACCGCATAGATGGTCATACGCCCACCATCCTCGCCTGCACGCCGGTGGGCGGCGTGTGGCCGTTCGTGGGCTCGACCGCGCCGTGGTCCGCCAGGATGCGCCGCCGCGCCATTTCGGCGTAAGACTCGTTGAGCTCGATGCCCAGCGCCGACCGGCCGTGGCGTACCGCGACCATCAGCGTCGTGCCGGAGCCCGCGAACGGATCGAGAACGACGGCCGGCACCGGGTCGAGCGCGTGCGAGCATTCGGGGTCCCAGCCGGTGGTGGACTTCGGCGGGAACGGGTTGTCATGCTTCGAGCCACCGGCGGCCCGTGCGGCTTTGATGCTCTTGAGCAGGCGTCGTTGGTTGTCCTGCGCGTCGTTGCCGGCGTTCTTGCCTTCGTACTCGCCACCGTGGGCGCACGTCGGATCCCAGCCGGTGGTTGTGACCGATAGCTCCATCCTCGGCAGGCGACTATCGCGAGCGTCGTGCATGTCCGCCTCACGCCGTCTTCCGCCCGTTGAGCCGGACGTAACCGCATAGTCGCGTTCCACTACCCGCACCCACGGTGCGCCGCACGCCGGGCAGACGCCGCGCTCCGACGTGCCGGCTAACACACATCTGCGGACGAGCTCGGGAGGGTAGGTTGCAAAATGGGCCTCAGAAAATGGAGCCGTCGCGATCGTCCAGACGCTGCGCGCGTTGCGGCCCGCGGGATTGTACTGACGACCACCCTTGGCAATGGCGAAGGACTCTCGCGCGAGTCCGTCCGTGCCTTTAAGACTCTCGCCTGAATAGCCACCCTGCGCGCCGGTATTCCCGAAGCGCGAGAATGGTGCGTTGTCCTGATGCGGCTCCCGTATCGCGTCGGCGTCGTAGTAGTACCGCGCGGCCTTCGTGAGCAGGAAGATCTGCTCGTGCGCCTTCGTCGGACGATCCCGTACTGATTCAGGCATCGGGTTCGGCTTAGCCCAGATGATCTCGCTTCGCAGCCACCAGCCGTCCGCCTGGAGCGCGAACGCCAGCCGCCACGGCATACCAACCAGGTCCTTCGGCTTGAGGCCGACGGGGACTGGCGACGGCGCAATCAGCGAACCGACATTTGTTGCCTGTTTGCGGAACGCTGATTCGTCGGGGTTACCGCCGCGACCG